>JALTWL010000166.1 GCA_027047045.1 Micavibrio sp. | reverse complement strand
CTTACAAAAATTAAGGGAAGTGGACCAAATGGACGTATTGTAAAAGCTGATATTGAAAAAATATCCACAAATAACACAGCAATGAGTACAGCTATAACAACAAACACAAGAATAGAGGCTACAAATTCACCAGATGCAATTGAACTGGCAAAAATGTTAAATATGCCACATCATCTAGAAGAAAATTCTTCCATGCGAAAAACAATTGCCAGCAGATTGCTTGAGGCAAAACAAACTGTTCCACATTATTATCTAACAATAGATTGTGAATTAGATAAATTGCTTATTGTTAGAAAAGAAATAAATGATAGCGCTGATGGAGAATATAAACTATCTGTGAATGATTTTATTGTAAAGGCGGCCGCTCTTGCCCTTAAAAAAGTTCCAAATGCAAATGTTGCGTGGAGCAATCAGGCAACTGTCATATATGATAGAGTTGATATTTCTGTTGCGGTTGCCATTGACGGTGGACTTATTACTCCAATTGTTAAAGATACAAATAATAAATCTATGAAAGTTATATCGGCTGAGATAAAAGAACTTGCTCAAAAAGCAAGGAATGGTGCTTTAAAGCCAGAAGAATATCAAGGCGGTAATTTTACTATTTCTAACTTAGGCATGTTTGGCGTTAAAGAATTTAGTGCTATTATAAACCCTCCGCAAGCAACAATTCTCGCCATTGGAGCGGGAGAGCAAAGACCAGTTGTCAAAGACGGAAAACTTACAATTGCAACTGTTATGACTTGCACCGCGTCATTTGACCACAGAGCAATTGACGGCGCTGTTGGCGCTCAATTTTTAAGCGCTTTTAAAAAATATATAGAAAATCCTATATCTATGCTTGCTTAATGAATGACAAAATTTTTTAATATATTTTTTCAATTTTTACAATAATATATGTTATTGCATTTATAAAAACTCCTTGCGATAGCTTTTCTCTGAAAAATTTTAAAGGCCCTGAGATAATAGGAAAGATTGTATGCCACTAATAGGAGCTTGACATAATGCCCAAATTCTGTTAGTTTACTAAATAGGCGGTTGTGATTAAAAATAGGTGGTAAGGAGATAGTTAAATGACAGCTAGCAAAAAAGACAGTAGTTTTCTAAAAATTGGCAATGGAGAGCTACATATAAAAGCAAAACCAAGATTTTTTGGAGCAGTTGCGGGGGTATCTCTAGCCTTTTCTATTGCATCTATGGGTGCTAGCCTTACATTAGGCAGTGTTAAAGAAGATATAGAACCAGTTGCAGACAAATGCTTAACGGAAGGAACTACGAATAAGTGTAGCAAGACTGAATTGCGCCAAATAATTGTCCATGAAGATATAAAAAATAAGATAGCTGATTTGAATAATTTTACTATATTTTGGCTATCTCTTAGTGCTTTATCGGGACTGGCAGGGGCAAATATACGAACTTCACCCAAAAAAAGAAAAGCAACTGGTCGTACTAAGTCTATGTAGCCACATATACCTATAGCTATTTTCAAAATTACTTACACTAGTAATTATAAGTAATTCTCCACAGCTTATTAGCCCAGTTCTTTATATGACCATTCTTAGAATTATTTAGACTATTGATTTAAGTAACCTCCCCCCCCCACACACATATGAGATTATGTAAGGTTATATTTGGGATAAATCTAGTGTTGGGGAGCTTTAAGCACTGTAAATATTCTTATATAATCTGCAAGAAGGCAAAAAAATATCTAAATATCTTTAGGAATATCTATAATTTCTAAAGATAGAAATTAAGTAAATAATTTTAAGATAGCCAAGTCAATCTTTGCAATTACTTGACACAGCCTAATATTCATAGCCCAATATTCACTATTTCTTATGGCTTAACATCATATCAAGTAAATTTTGTGAAGGTATGCCGTCAATTTCAAGGCTATTTGATTTTTGAAAGCTTCTAATCGCATCTTTTGTTTTCATATCCATCTTGCCAGTTGGTTTTTGATAGGGCAGTAATTTCATATCAATTAGAATCCTTTGTATTCTAGATACAAGCTGTACTGGATATTTAACAGTATCAAACATATCCTCATTAGCTGAGCCTTCTTCCATCACTGCAACAGGGGGAAGCTCGTATCCTGCGGCTGTTTCAATATCATTTAAATTTTTTGGTATATCTAAAACTTTTTCACTATCATCACTAGCTGCTAGCATCATTGGGTTATTGCCACGCAATCTTTGAGCGGAACGAATAGCCTCATCAGAGCCCATTTTTCCAGCATATTCATACCATTTTATTGCTTTGCTACGACTATTTGGTTCATCTGAAAAATGTCCTTCATATAAAATACCTAAATTGTAAGCCGCCTGTGCTATTCCTGCATTTGCAGCCCTTTTTAAATAGCCAATACCACGTTTTGTATCAACGGCTGTGCCAATACCCTCTATATAAGCAATACCCAAATTATAAAGAGCCTCAGGATGCCCCATAGTAGCTGCTTGCTTGTACCAATAAAGAGCTTTTTTAACATTGCGCTTAAGCCCCATTCCTTGGTGATACATAACACCTAAATTATAATGTGCATTTGCAACCCCGTTTTCAGCTGCCTTTAAAAACCAATAAGCCGCCTTTTTATAATTAACATCCATAATTTGCCCAGATGCATAAAGAGCCCCCAAATCATGCTGAGATGCAGGGTCACCTGCAATTGCCTTTTTTTCAAGTTCTTTTAAATCTTTTGGCAAATTTGGGTCTGGTTTTACTCTATCTAACTTAGTTAAAGTAATTTTATTTTTATTTAAATGTTGTTTTTCTTCTTTGCTATTTACAGTTTCTATAGGTTTATTTGTATCCTTAGTCGCGTTTTGAGCTATATCTTGCTTTTCATTTACAGTTACAGGTGGCTTTTCACTTACAACTATTTTTGTATTTTTGGCTAAATTTTTATCTTTTTCTATTTTGTCAATTGAACTGACGGCTATTTTGTTATCACTAGAGGTGGTTTTATCCAAATTTGTGATTTCTTTACTATTATCAATATTGTTATCTATAGAAGGTTGAGCATCATTACTTGCAACCTCATCAATATCAGAGAGTAAAATTTTAGCATATTGATTTTCTACATATATTTGCCGTTGCTTTAGTTCAGCTAAGATTTGTTCATTTTTATCTAATCGCTCTAACAACAGGCTTATCAATTTTTCTTGTTCTTTTTGCTTATTTATATCATCAATAGTTTGCCAAGCGCTTGCAGTTTTTAAACTTTCAGCACTAGCAATTTGTGTATTTTGTGAAAAATTATTATCTGATTGTGATACAAGAACAATTGTAAGAGCAGCAATTGCAACAAAAAAACTAACAAAAGAAGAAAAAACCACAGCTTTTGAAGATGTATTTGTAGCTGAATTAAAATTATTGGGGAGCTGGGCTGGGTCTATTACAAGCGGTAGATAATATTTTCCCGTTTGTTCATCAACTTCTGCACCGGATTCTAAATCTTCTAGTCTGGTTTTCACGTCTTTTTTAATGGATTCAGTAGATTTAAGCCTTTCCCCCAAAGCCTCAATTGCGTGAAAAATCTCAAGATTGATTTGATCTTGGCGTGTTAGCGCCGTATTTTTACTATGTTTCATGCCCGCACTTCACTATAGCGTTGGTTTGTACTTATATTTTTAAATATGCAATTGGCTAAACATAACAAATAATAACTCAAATGTCACCTAAAAATATATTTTTTGGTAAAATATAACAAAAACTATTATTTTTAGGGCTTGAACTATTTTAAATTTTGTTTTATGTTTTTTCTCTATTCCTTGTGACGTTGGGGTGTAGCCAAGCGGTAAGGCACCGGTTTTTGGTATCGGCATGCGCAGGTTCGAATCCTGCCACCCCAGCCACTAACTATTCCTATAGAATCCTAAAACGTCCAATTAACCCTTGCGTCACAAGGGTTTTTCTTATATTTTTATCCTCATAAGTCCAAATATATTCATCAATATCTACCTAAAGTGGTGGTATTTTTGGTGGTATATTTGTAGCGGGACAGTTAGAACGCCTGACAAGACAGTTAGAATGGCAAAAATAACTAATCCCGCATCTTAATTCTTATGTAAATATATTTCTATTTGATATTAGTAACTCTTTTGCCTTGGTTGATTGCTTGGCAACGCTCACAGAATAGACTGTATTAACTGATTTTATGTGAAAGTTTTTAAAGATGTTTCTTATTTCTTTACGGTCATTTAATGACAGTATAAATGTGCCTTTAATATCTTTTAAAAGTTCCGCCATTTGTTCAAATTCATCTCTATTAAATAGGTCTTTGCCGTAGTCCTTTTCACAGCCGTAATATGGCGGATCTAAATAGAATAAGGTTACTTCACGATCATATCGTTTAATAAATGCTTTGTAATCTAAACACTCAATAACAACGCCAGATAATCTTGTGTGTAAATCCTCTAACATAGGTATTATTTTTGTTATATCAAAGCGTCCTTGTCTATCTGGAGATACTCCAAAATTGCGACCAGATGGTTTACCGCCAAAGGCTGTCCGTTGTAAATACAAGAATCTTGCTGCACGTTCTAAATCGGTTAGAGTATCTGGGTTTGTATCAGTTAAACGTTCAAACTCTGCTCTCGTTGTTATTTGCCACCTTATCATCTCGATAAATGGTATATAATGCCGTTGCAGGATTCTAAAAAAGTTTGAAACATCACGGTTATAATCATTGATTATTTCTGATTTTGGAATAGATGTACGACGTAAAAAAATACCTCCCATGCCGACAAAAGGCTCTGCATATATCTTATGTTCTATATCATTTATATAATGTGTAATAGTTTTTGCTAACCTTGATTTACCACCTAAGTAAGGGGCAACTGGTTTTGTTATTTCTATTTTACGCATGGACTCCATATCTTTTTTCTCCTAATATTAGCCCGCCGTATCGATCGGTGGCGGAATGGCTCAATTAAGGCCTGTTGGGTCATGCATAGTCATTTTATGCGGTTTTGAGTGTTACAGCACTCTAACCTCCGCCTTTTTTATCAGCGGATTGTTATTTTTATTTTATTCTATATTTTCTAATTCTACTGTTTTTCCTGCCATATTATGCGTGCAGTCACTTAGAAACTGTATCATTCCGTCTTTAATAAAACTGTGACATATTATTTCTTCTGGTGTATAAACTTTTACCAGCAAAGAGGGGGAAAATGTTGGCTTATCATAGTCTTCGTTAAAGTTCCAAGCTTGAGGATGTGGTTCTAACCTTAGCCCATGCATTCTTTGGCATGCGGGGCAATATATTTGTGCTTCACCATGATTTCCAACTTTAATTACTTTACTCATCGTCTTTTCCCTCTCAAACTAATGGCAAATACTTCATGCAATTCATTATCAAATTGTTTATGCCTAATTTTGGTTATAAAACAACCATCCCAATCAAAAACTATACGGCGTTCTTCATCATCTTTGGTTGGATAGCCAAGAGTTATTGTCACAGTGTCAAAATCTTTGCCTATTATCCTTTTGTTCCAATAATCATTACAAAGCCTAAACTCATCACGTTTTTCACCGCTTTTAATCTGTTCAAAATACTCTTTTTTTACAGCAAGACACAAATCAGCCATTATTCACCTATATTGTTCCTTGTACCTTGGCATTACCTGTTGTTCCAACTTTACTTACTCTAATAAAAGCCCAAGCACCATTGATTACATCGTTAAAATCTGCTGTATATTGCTTTAAATCAACAATATCATCTGCTGTAATACTGGATTCATCTTGCACTGTTGTTGCTTGGATTTTAATGGTATCCCCAGTAACCACTTTACCCTGAATAGGACGAACATGTCCTGTTTCAGCCATATAATCCAATTGAAACCATGCACCATCGCCTGCTAGATTTGTATCTAACAGAACCTGATGATTTTTAATTGCTTTAGACATATGATTCTCCTTTTTTGTTAAGTTAAAGCCCACGCCTTGCGAGCAGTTCGGTTTTAATATCGTTTCTTTCTATTTGTGTTAGGCTACTATTGGCTATGGCCGCCCCATAAAACTCACCGCCATTTTTTAAATATAAACCAGAGCCAAGATTATTAGATCCTATATGTATCGGTGAAGCATTGGAGGTTATTGTATTGTTGGTTAAACCAAAATTACTGCTATCATATTTAGGAATATTCATGTTATCGACATATATCCTAAATTTCTTAATATTTGCATTAGAAGCATTCGAAACAGTTATCATTATTAAATGCTCTGTAGATGCTAAAAGCTTTGCGTTTAATGCGGCACTTAATCTAATGCTTCTAGACGTTGGTCCGTCTATTCCAGCAAGTGTAAAATCCACATGTCCACCTGCATTATATATCCATACTCCCTCCATAGAATTTCCATTGCTAGTTGAATTAAACAATCCTTGCCAGCCTGTAATATCCGCAGGCATTTTGCCATACCAAATCCAAGTACTTTCTTTGCTAAAGTTATATAGATTTAACAACTCTGCTGGACGAGCTGTTTTAGCGACAAGAATATCATCTACCCCATCATATACGAATTTACCTGTAGTTTCTGTTCCGCTATAAGTCGGCTCATCAGTACCACTATTTCCATCTGCACCAAGCCAGAAATCGTAATCTGTGCCATAACTTGCAACTATATTAGATAAGGTTTGACCTGTTCCATTATAAGATTTTGTTATATTTGCACTTATATCCATTATTATGGATGGTGCTATATCTTGCAGAGTGAGCAGTTTATTGCCCGTATCGGACTCTAGTGATGGCTCAACACTTTCTTTAATTACATTATCAATAGGTTTTCTAGCTATCATATTAATAATATCTCCAATATAAAGCTAAATAAAATTATCGCTATTGCTGCTACTGCACCAGAAACAAGCTCACTAACTTCATGTTTTTTGAAACGATTGCCGATTTCATAAGCAAGTGGCCATAAAACAGCTAAAACAATTCCTCCAACAGGCAGTCCAATTAAAAAGCCTTTAACAGCCATAAATAAGCGGGCGTAATTAGTGCTACCGATTTCAATGTTTAATTTACTAGCAATATTGTTAACTAAAGGGCTTAGAAATTGCTTTCTATTTTTAGTATAAGCAGGATTTCGCCCCCAATTTAAGATAGAACCATGCCCTGTTTGCATCCATAAATAAGACCAAATAACGCAAGTAATATAGACTATCCAAGCAGCACTAGTATTAAAATTCGCTATAACAAAATACAAAGGAAAACCAAAAGGCAAAGCAAATAATAGCTCTGGCAAAAACTTAAAACCATATTTTGCTAGGAACGCACCACCAATTCCACCACCAGCCATACGGGCAAGTACAGCCATAACAATAACAAAATATATACTAGCTATAGCAATAATAGTTATAATTATATTTGTTATATCGTGCATTTATAAGAACTCTCTATATAATTTCTGGCCAGTATTTATTATTAGTAAAATCGGCTGGTAGTTTTTCTTCTAATTTATTTGATGTTTTCCTAATATCATTGGCATATTCAATAATGTCATTGGGAACTTTTTTTCCTGTCGTTACTTGACGGATAGCCATCCAGTCATGGCCAGATTCTTTAATACGTTTAGCTGCTTCTAACTTGATGCCTTTTAATATCTTATCAGTTGACGGTTTGGGTGGCTTAGGTTTCTTAATGCTCCAGCTTTCCTCTGGTTCTTCAGCAATGTTTTTTACTTCAACTTCTTCACCATCTTTCGTGTAGAATTTTTGCCCACGATAATCAGAAACTTTCTTCAAAACAACGCCATTAAAAGCATAAGCTTCATCTGGCTTTAAAACTGTATTTGGAATTGGAATAGTTGTGGCGTTTGCAGGCACTAAAGGCTCTTTATCAATTGGATCTAAAGTTGCAATTGTTTCACCTAAATATTCACCAGTTTCTGGGTGGTAATGATATAATTGTGTTTCTTTTGTCTTAGACATTATTATTTCTCCTAATATTTAATGATTTGCATTAATGCAATATTTCTTGGACGTGTTTCAGCAGCTGTTCTTACACCTGCCGCAGCTGATAAATCAAAATCCATAACACTGATATTAGAGCCCGAAGTTTGTCCTGATGAACTTGTTCCAGATTGTATTGTGAATGGTCCTGTACCAGTATACGCAAAAGCATCGAACCCAAGAGTTCCTGTTACATTCTGTAGAGCATCTAACTGAGCAGAACCCAATATTCTGCCTGCATCAATGCCACGACCATTATCCCAACCACGAATAAACTCACCTCTTAAATCGGGCAGATTAAAGGTTGTTGAACCATCACCAACACCAAAGACTGTACCAATAGCAGCAAATAAATCTGCATAACTAGTCCTACTGATAGCAGCACCATTACATTCCAACCAACCTGTTGGAGCAGTATTGGCCGCATGTGATAAAATAACACCCGCAGGTATTGATGTTGAAAGCAAAGCTATTGCCGATGATAACTGTGTTAAATCTGCATTATCTGGCGTAATTCCTGCCGCTGTAATTGCATTGACTATTTCCCGCTGTGTATATTCAATAGCAGCGGCAGGCACTATTGATCCTGCTGTTCCTGTAGCTGGATTTTCGTCAACATATGGATCATTGGCATTACCGCCTGTTGGCTGATTGTATTTCATGTTTATACTCCTTGATAATTAAAATGCATAGTTGTGTGGGCAGGTTTAAGCCTTGTAAAAACACAAACCAAATCGTCAGCGTTTGAGAATTTACCTAAGTTCTCACCACATTTACTTGCACCTGTTTTAAAATTTGTTAGTCTTGCGTTAGGCACTGTAACAGTCCAGTGGTAGCGAATTTTTTTATCACTTGTAACCGCACCGCCTGATGTATTGCCACATTTTGACTTACCAGTGGTGAATGGTTTATGTTCTTTAATGGTAATCGTGTAGCCTAGTAAGGTGGCAATACCGATAAAAAAACTTAAAGACTGACCGCCAAGTGAAGTAACTCGTTGAACCAACAAATCACGTCTTTCTTGGAACGTTCCCCCAGTTCCAATGCAAGGATCAGGAAGACCTGCAACCTTTTCCCATTCTTCTAACATTTCAATAACACTGCGTGGATCGGCCTCATTAACCAAAGCCAAACTTCTATCATCAATTTTTGCAAATTCAGTGGCAAAGATGGATAGAACAGTTTCTAATACTGTACCTTTCTGCTGTGAGAATGCTTCTCCAGACGGTAAAAGAGCTTTCATCTGCTCTGTATATGCATCTTTTTTGCTCATACTAACTCCAAGTAAAATTGCCAACTATTGGCATTTCTCCATAATTCATAACTGTATTCGCTGATGGACTATTTAATGTGTGATCAAATTCACCAGAGGCTATCGAAATTGCTTCTTGTATTCTTGATAAATATAAAGTTCCGCCAGGTGATGCCTCACGTTTAAATAGGTCTTCAATCTCAGCCTTAATAGCCGTTTGAACAGCAACTGTGTTTGGATTAATAGTTATATTAAAATCTATATTAATTGGCGTTGGGGCAAAAACTGTAACATCTGCTGTAACTGGTTTTTTTGTATCGCCATCAATGTAATTTTGTACAGCGGTAACATCGCTTGTAGTTGGTATAATTGATACAGCATCGTCCATAACAAAGGTTACACTAACAGTTCCAGAGCCTAGCTGTTCTGGATAAACCCATACTCGTGTAACGCCTGCAACTTCCTTTGCCCATTTAATGTAATCGTCTTTAGAGCCACCATTAGGTGGTTGTTGAATACGTGCAATAATTCTTGCACGTAAGGCATCATCTGTTTCTTTATCAGTTCCACCAGTTAAACCGCCAGTCGCAACAGTTACCTCATTTTGAATACCCGATATAGGACTGATAATATTAAGTTTTGTATTTACATTAGTATTGCCCTCGGATCCCGCTATTAAGGCAGTAACAGTTCCGCTTCCAACGCCCGTTACAATAGTCACATCGCCATCTGTTACATATTGCACATTATCGCTACGTTGCAAAATTGTTCCTGCTGGTATAACAATTGTATCAGCACCAACAAAATCAACCGTTCCAATTGCTTTAGTCGCAGATTTACGTGTTATACCCCAAATACTAGAATGTCTTTCTAAATACTCAGCATCGGCGGTATCTACTAGTATTTGCTCTGAAATATATTCTAAAAAACCATTTAAATCGTGGCTAGCTATGACTAGTATACGTGCTAAAACCGCCTCGACAGTTCTACGAAGACGGGCATCAGAATTTGGCAAAGAAATATCGAATTCTGTTTGAATACGTTCTAATAACTCTTGTGGTGTTGGACGTTTATACGACATATGCAGCACCTCCAATATTTGCCCCTATATTTTTTGAAACAACAACCTCAAAATCACCGCTTGATGTTTCTAACTGCACCAATAAATGCAAAAGTTCACTTTGCACCCATTCTGCGGTTACACGCATATCTAAAGCATGACCATCATCGATAAGCCACTGTAAAGCCTCTTTTGCGTATTCTATTGCTTTTTGTCTAGTTTCTTCTGTTTGTTTGCCTCTAGATAAAAGCCATAAACGTGAGCCTATAAGGTCACCAGCAACCTCAGGCAAAGCATCGCCAACCCAGCCTTGCCTATCTTCTGGGATTATTGAATTTTTATCACCAGTATCTTCAGGTAAAATATCATCAATATCCGCACGCCTGTTTGTAAGCAGGCTAATAATAACCGCAGTTCTAAGGTCACCATCATTGGCAATACTGCCATTTATGGCAATATCTATAATTTTTGTACTGCTATTTGGTTCAAGTTTAATCATTACATTGTTGTTCCTGGTGTGCTTGTTGACCCGCCACTATCTCCTGTATGTGTATGGGCATTATATATATTTCTAATTTCTTCCATTGTTTTGCCATCTGTATCTGCACGATCTTTAATTTCTCCTGTTACCTCTAATAAAGGCGTATCAATTCTAAGTTTTGTTGCTGCCTTAATTTCAATAATTTTCCCTCGTTTAAAATGAATAAAATCGCCCTCATCTGTGTAAATGGCAACTTCACCAGTTGCTAAATTATTCTTCCTATATCGTGGATCATCGACTGCAATAATGGCAGGGTGATCACGGTTACCAGCAAAATTTATAAACACAACTTGAGCCCCAGAATGCGGATTACTAGTAAAGCCATATTCTTGAATCCGCTCGACATTATCCTTGGTTTCACCCGCTAGAGCAGTTATTTGTGCATATTGGCGGGAGCCATCATCTTGAACGGCTTTAAGAACCGCACGACCAAGCATTAGATATATTCTACGTTTTAATGGGGCTAGCATTTTTTGCATCATACGCATTATATAGCCCCCCATATATCTTCTTGCTCTGGCTCTTTCATAGCTGGCAGATTAAAGGCTGATGGCATAACCATATCTAATTTTGTGCGTGTTCCATTATCTCTGGAAATTGAAACCGTTCTAATTAGCATCGTTCTATCAAGCATTAGTTTTGGACATTTGACATGTACCATCGTATTTGGCATCCATAACTTACCATTTTCTTTTGAGTATAAACCTTGCACGCTACAGCTAACCCGCAGGGCATTTGCTCTATTGAATTTTTTTTGCCATTCAGCACGCTCCTGCAGTGTTTGGCTGTAACCTTGCATCTCTGCAATTTCAACATGCGGACGATAACGATTTACTTTATCATCTTTTGCTCTACCTGTCGGACTGGCACTTTCTTCTGGCGTTGTAAATGATGTGGCTTCAGCTTGGGCTTTAAAAACATATTCGCTAAATAAATCACGATAATCCATCGATGCTGAGGCTTCTAATATATTTTCTCCATAAATTAGTGAAACCCCAACATCTTGTGTTGCAGGCTTAATTAAATGTAGCCCACCAACACCATCAGATACTGGCAAAACACCTCTATATCTACATATGCGTGAGATTAATTCAAAAGCTGTTTCACCAACATTAACAGCTATGCGTGTGAATTTATCACCGACATCTGTTGAAACTGTAAGCTCTATTTCATATGGCTTTAATATGGCTTTAATCACCGTATCAAGCGTTTGGTCTTTATACTCGTGAGCACCATCGACAACGGCAGCACAGTCAAGCAAATCAGAAACTCTATCACGCCCTGTAATTGCTATAGAACTACCATTTGCATCATATTTATTTTCAACATTATCGACATACCCACGTAAGACTAAAATATCATCGATAAGAATATCGATTTTAGCCCCTGCACGTAAAACACCTGTTAACCAAGGTTCTTCTAAATCAGTTGCAGTTAAATTAAAAGCACCAGACATCGCATCAATAGAGCGTGTAAGCTCTAAAGATTGCCAACCGCTAAAATCTATATCATTAATTTTTACATTAATTTTATTCATATCAGCACCTCTAAAGAGCCTGCTGGAATAAAGCCAGGATGCGGAGCTGAATTTCTGGTTGCAATATCTAAAGCCCGCTCAAATAAAGTGTCAGGATAATCACCATAAAGTCTATTTGCCAAAGAAATAGCAGGTTTTAAAGAACTGTTTTGTATTTGAATAGTTTTGGGCAATCTGCCTATTCTTACATTTATATCTTGAATAACCGCAACATTTAAATTTTGTGCAGCAGACCACGAACTATCCCAACCAGCCTCTCCAAGGTCATCAAGTACGGCTTCCATTTTTTCAGAAAAATCATTACGAACAGATATTGCTTGCTCTTGGCTTTCGTATTTAGCTAAACGAACGGCTTCTCCTGCCCCAGCTAAGCTAGAACTACGTTGTATTAAATCTAAAGAAGATGCGTTTCTACCTCTAACAGCCTGCGTTCCTGTAGAACCGCCTGAGCTAATAGCAACAGAATAATCGGAAGATTTCATAAGTGAACGCACTAAACTAATAATATTTGCGGATTGGATATTATTACCAAACAATGTCCCACCGATTAATGGCGAATTTTTTAACTTGACTATTCCTCGGTACAAGGAAGTAATGTTGACAGCTAGGGTGGGTGCATCCCCTAACTGCCAACTACTAGGCCAAGCAATTGCAGGTCGAAAAGAAGAAACCCCTAAAACTGCTTTGACGTTATTCGTATAATCATTTAAACGGCTGATCGCATCATTTGCGATAAAGTCTGGTATTTTAGCCCCATTGAAACGTGAAGAAAAATCATTTTCAATAGACAAAAACAAAGCGTCACTACTAGCTTTTATTTTTACGGCAGTATCTGTAATTGCTGTTGGAAAAACAGGAGCTCCGTATTTTTCAAATTCTACTCGAAAAACAATCTCACCTATTTTATTGGAAGAGTGAACACGATTTGCCGTTTTAACAATAACATCGATTTCACCATAATATGGGTGCACAAGCTTACCTGAACCATATTTCGTTAAGGCTGTTTCTAATGCCAATGCACGGTTGTAATAATCAGCCCCACGCACAACGGCCGTAAAACTAAATGACTGTACCATAAGGCCGCTATCTTCATGTACTGGATTATTACGCCCTGGGTATTCATGGGTTTTAATTCTGCGGCCAAATTTACTACTATCATCAGGTGTATCAAATGCTATACCTCTAAAACTGGCAGGTCTGATATTTTGATATAAATCAACCATCAAAACCCTCCCATTAATAAGCCAGTATCCACTTCATAATTTTGACGAACATCATTGGTTTTAGCTTCTAAAACCCTAACCTTACTATCTTGATCTATTTTAATGTGTAGCGTTCCACCAGTATCAATCTGTTGTTGGGCAGCAACTAGCCTACTTCCCAAAGCTGTACCGATAGCAGGAGCATATCCTTTAGAATTATTTTGTTTATCATTTTCACCAAAAACAAAATTCCCAACACGCTTAACACCACCAACAATACTATCGATTGCACCTGTAAATTTATCAATTATTGGCATTAAGCTATTGATTGTTGATTTCACAACATTCTTAATTTTTACCCACATATCAAGAAAGAATTTCTTAAATTTATCCCAGTTTTTCCAAACTAAAAATGCCGCCCCAGCAATAGCCGTGACAGCCAAAATAAACCAACCGATAGGTGTGGTTAATAATGCGATGCCAAGGCTTTTAATAACAATAATCATTCGTATTAATGCAGGTATAACAGCAGTTTTTATCAAAGTAACAAAAGTGGCGATTGCTAATGTAACTTTAGGTACAAGCCAAGCTATAGCCAAAAAACTAACAATCATTTGACCTAAAACAATCAAGGCTGGTCCTAAAACTGTTAAAATCAATCCACCCCAAATAATGAATTTCTGCATAGGTTTTGAGAGTTTTTTAAACCACTTTGTTAATTCAATAATTTTGGTGGATAAATTTTTTATAACATTTTTCAAGTCTAAGTTTTTTATAATAGTCAGTCCAAGAATATTAAGAGATTGTGTAACTGTGTCTTTTAAATTTGAAAAAACTCCATTCATATTTTTCATTTTTTCAAGCATTGCACCATCAAAATTAAGGTCACCAATTTGTAACAAATATTTTTGTATTTCTTTTGAGCTCTTTTTGATAACTGTTGTTGTTCCTTGGAATGTAAAGGCTACTTTATTGCCTTGTGAACTAGCGGTTATACCAAATTCTTTTAACCTTTCAAATTCACCAGTACTAGCATCAGCAATAGCTTCAATCATTTGGTCAAGGCTCATACCCATTGCTGACGCTGTATTTCCATACGACTTTAGTGCTTTCTGTGATGGATCAAGACCACGGCTCTTTAACTTAATAAAACCGCCAATAACTTCATCGAGTTGAAATGGTGTTGTTGAAGTAAACTCTAACAAATCATCAAAAGCTTTTTTAGCCGCTTCTTGAGAGCCTGTAATAGTTTTTAACGTAGACCCATAATCTTCAAAACTTGCGGCTGTTTTCACAGCTATAAATCCAAGAGCAGACAAAGGTGCTGTAACTTTTAAAGATATATTTTTCCCAAGTGCTGTAATATCCTGACCAAGTTTTTTTGCACTCTTTGATATTTCAGCAAGATTTTTTTTAAATTGGCGAGACATCTGACGAACAGGCGAAGAGATTCTATCTATCATTTCTAATAAAACGCCAACTTTTAACATTTCTCATTTACCTTTCTTGCCTGTTTGTCCCACCAAATCAATCTTTCAATTGGTATTTTCCACATTTCAGCCTCACTAAAACCATATGTTATTGCGACAGATGCGGTTAATTCGTCCCAATTTCTTGGGATTTCGGCAAAAAATCAGAAATTAATTCTCCTGCCTTCTGCATATCTTCCAAGTCCAATTTGTCAAATTCAACATCTGCCAATCTGCAAGATCGTGCTATTAACTTTAAAGTCATTTCTGTATCATTTTTACAATGACTGGCCGCTCTTAAGTCGCCTGCAGTTAATCGTCTAAATTTTAATTCACTTATAAATTCACCTTTAGTGCGTTCAAAAGGGTGTTCTAATTGTAAAATGCGATATGTTTCATTTTCTTGTGCATGCATTATTTCATCTCCTCTGCAGGTTCGCCTTTAAATAATAATTCAACTATTCCACCACTATCACCGCCAGTAAGAGACAAATCATTTTCTTGTACTGCACCACGTATGATGTAGCTTGTGCCAATATCACTTTCAAAAATGATTTCCACATCCGCAAGCTCTTGTAATTTACGAAGTGAAACACTGGCATCTACAGGCACCTTACAGGTAACTTGTGACGGTATTGTTGTTTGGCTGTGATTAAACTTTTTACCAATCATTCGGCCTGTGTTTTTTTGACCTCCAACCATCAATTCGGCATCGTCTTCTGTTTCAAATACTTGCCCATCGATGCGAATAGTGGCTTGTCCATGAATTTTACTCATACTTAAATTCTCCTTTTAATTAATGTTTAAAGACGAAATTGTAATAAACCTGCAAATACACGCAGATTATTAACAATATTCGGTGGTATTAATGCATTGATACGATTTGGATCATTGGCATCACGCTCAACAATTAAATCCGTTTTAAATTGTTCTATATTTTCAGCTAGACCTTGCTCTTCCCACTGTTTGAAACGAGCAATTAAACTGGCACGAATTGTATTTGGCGTCACAACATTCTGCCCTCTGGCAAAGTTAGTGCCGTCATCGGCCAACTTCCAATTTGGGTAACGGAGCTGAATAAATGTTGCTGTATCATACCTTAAATATGTAACTGTTTTTACAGTTGTAAAATCAAGATAAGATGGATCGGCAGCACCTAAAGAATTTTCACGATAACTTGTAATAATACGCTCAATTCTAACATTACTGTCTGCATCAACCAACCATGTTGATATACCATTTCTTAGCAATAAATCACGCTCAGTTAACGTAAATCTTTTTGTTATTACAGGAGCTAACAGACCAGTTAATTTTACTGTACGTAATTGTCGTGCTGGGTCTTGCTTGGCATAGAACGCCGCAACGCCTCCAAGAACGGCCGCCCATTCATAATGTGGATTAGGAGCGGAATCCGCACCAATAAATGTAACATGTGGCGAATTGTGTTTTAATCCTTCAGTGATTAAGTTCGCATGTGTATTAGAAAGTCCGACATAAGCATGGGCATCAATCATCGCCATTGCTCCAAACCTTGCGTCCAGCTCTGTTTTTAAGGCCGTTAAATTGGCTGTATCAGTATATGGAACAATCATATCTGTATACCATTCATCACCAATTGCGGTGAATACAGCCGTAATATCAGGATTGCCAGAACCTCCAGACATACCAACAATGGCAACCGTTAAGCCCGCAGGTGTTTCTTCATCTGAATAATAATTAATTCGAATATCAATAAGATTAGCTTCAACACCTTTGTTTTTGGCCGTTAAATCTACCTGTTCTGCAACACCACCGTTTACTGCGGCAGTTACTGGCAAATCAGTATTGGCGGTAATGGCGGCAACCGTTGCCGTTGCAATATTGGCAGGTGTATCACCAACAGCGACAGCAATTTTCAATCTGCGACCTGCTATATAAAGATATAAAGTGCCCGATGCCGTTACATTTCCACCAAAGGTAATTTTGCCAGTGGCAGCAACTCCAGCACCTGCGTCATCTTGTGCAATTGCATGTATTTCAATACCAGCCCCTGGCATTGCATCTATTAAACGCTCGCACATATTGGCTAGCTGTGATCCTGCACCAAAAGAATCTTTTGCTTGGTCGGCGGTAAGTGTTAGTAATGGGTCAAGAGCTGCAGCATTACCTGCAGATGTTTTTTGTCCGATTAATAATATTTTAGTTGGCAGACCTGACAAACCATTGAATGCTTTAGAAGCATCTATTTCTATATAAGTACCAGGTACTCGAATATCGATAGGAACTTGATTAAAAGATACCATTATTTATTACTCCTTTTTATTTACTTGTTTTTTTTGCTTTGTTTATTTCGCTAACATGTTCAACGTCTCCGTCACGCAATCTGCGATGCCAATATTTATTAGCCGCAACCTCTTTGCCTGTTTCTGGCAAAGCTTGATTTGTTATAGGGTCTATAACAGTTTTCCCCGCTACAGGTTTTATCTTCATTCTTAGATATTTAAGTTTGCTTTTATTTGTCATCATATCCTCCAGTTATACTGTTACGTTATCTGTTGCATCGGCATTGGTGTCATCAGGAATGCCATTAACCCCCACATTGCCATGTGGCGGAATGTCCCAATTTGCATGAAAGGTCGAAAAATCATCTAAACCTGTAGTGTCTCCAACTTGGTCTTCATAATATGTAGTTGTAACTTCTATTCCGTATAGGCTTGCTAAATGCTGGCCTGATTTTTCATTTAACAGTGGTGTAATTCGTTTTGGCTTAATCGGTGATATTTCAAGCCCTAAAGAGTTATTGCTAATTAATGCTTTTACGTCTTTTAATATCTGGTAAGAGCCAACATTTCCTGTTGAACCACGTCTTGCCTCTTTTTCATTCCTAAGCGACTTTGCCGCAACAATAATATTAAATCGTGCATTTTGTGCTTGAGTTTTGCTTGTGTGTTTGCCTGACGTTTCACCTGCATAAATAACCCAAACAGCGGGGAAATCTTTAATTAGTTTTCGCAAATCTTCCGAATTGTCGCCACCCCATGTTGCAACTTTTTTTAATTTATAACCAAGTGTTCCTGCATCGCTTGCAAATTGAATACGGTCAATTATTGCTTGTTCAATTATTCCAATCATCGGATAGCTCCTTGTATCCAGTCATCAACTATGGTGTTTATTTCAGCCTCATCTTCAGAACTTACA
>JALTWL010000165.1 GCA_027047045.1 Micavibrio sp. | reverse complement strand
GCTGCGGTTGAAGCTATTCAATCTGATGCAAAGGAAATATCTAAAAATGATGAGATTGCACAGGTTGGAACAATTTCTGCGAATGGTGACATGGAAGTTGGTAAAATGATAGCAGAAGCTATGGAAAAAGTTGGTAATGAAGGCGTTATCACAGTTGAAGAAGCAAAATCTCTACACACAGAATTAGATGTTGTAGAGGGTATGCAATTTGACCGTGGTTATCTATCTCCATATTTTGTAACCAATAGCGAAAAAATGGTATGTGAGCTAGAAAACCCTTACATTTTGTTACATGATGGTAAGCTTTCTAACTTGCAAGCAATGCTCCCAATTTTAGAGGCAGTTGTACAATCTAGCCGTCCTCTTTTAATCATCGCGGAAGATGTAGAGGGTGAAGCGCTTGCAACATTGGTTGTAAATAAACTTCGTGGTGGACTAAAAGTTGCGGCTGTTAAAGCTCCTGGTTTTGGTGACCGCAGAAAAGCAATGATGGAGGACATCGCAATTTTAACCAATGGTCAAGTAATATCTGAAGATTTGGGTATTAAACTTGAAAATATCAGCTTGGATATGCTTGGTAGTGCTAAAAAAATTCGCATCACTAAAGATGAAACAACAGTTGTTGATGGTGCTGGCTCTAAAGCTGATATTGAGGCAAGAGTTAGCCAAATTCGCACTTTAATTGAAGAGTCAACTTCTGACTATGATAAAGAAAAACTACAAGAACGTTTAGCAAAACTTTCTGGTGGTGTTGCTGTTATCCGTGTTGGTGGTGCAACAGAAGTAGAAGTGAAAGAACGCAAAGACCGTGTTGATGATGCCATGCATGCAACCCGCGCCGCAGTTGAAGAAGGCGTTGTTGCTGGTGGTGGTACAGCTCTTTTATATGCGACTTCTGCTTTAGATAAGCTAAAACCAGAAAATGATGACCAAGCAGTTGGTATCCAAATCATTCGCAGAGCCCTAGAATCACCAATTCGCCAAATCGTATCTAACGCGGGCGGTGAAGGCTCTATCGTTGTAGGTAAGCTACTTGAGCAAGAAGATAAAAAGCTAGGCTTTGATGCACAAGAAGGTGAATATAAAGACTTAGTAAAAGCTGGTATCATTGACCCAGTTAAAGTTGTAAGAACTGCCCTTCAAGATGCGGCATCTGTTGCAGGCTTGATGATTACAACTGAGGCAACTGTATCAGAACTACCTAAAGAAGAAGGCGCTGCTGCAGGTGGTATGCCTGATATGGGTGGTATGGGCGGTATGGGAGGAATGGGAATGATGTAATAATCATTTTCAAATCCAATTTACCGTTTGGTAATTTTATAAGACCGCTGTTGAAAAACGGCGGTCTTTTTATTTTTTTAGTTAATTTTATAGTTATTCTTAAAATTATTTAGGCTACCGATTTTAAGCCACCCCTATCTACATAGTTATGTAAGATAATATATTTTTAGGAGGGAGGGGGCGATTATCGGAAAATCTTAACTATCATAAATAATTTTTTATATAATTTAGTAGGAAAACAAAAAATATTTAAATATCTTTGGAGTTAGCTATAAATATATTTAGTCCCTCCATGGTTCTTTTTATGCCAAAGCCCTAACTAAAAAATGGATTAACAACACCCCTTATTTTAAAACGGGCTATATCTTATATCCGTTAGTAGCTGTATTTAGTAATAAATAGTTTTGGCGATATGGCGTTTTTTGGAAATATAAGGCTCTTTATGTCCTCTTTTCCACAAAAAATGGTCAATATAAAGGGAAATTATATCTTCACACCCTTGTTTTTTTAGCTCTTTTATAATTTTCTCAACTGCAAAAATTGAACAGGCTCTAAGGGCGATTTCTCTCTCATCGCCTGCGCTAAGCGCAACACCGCTATCTATCATTTCTTTAAGCTCATCTGAATAGTCTAAAATTCCATCATATCTTAAAACATGCGGCACGACATTATCGGCGAAAATTGTAAGCTCTGCAATATCGTCAAACTGCCCAACTCCCTTGCCATCAAAAGCGGTATATATATCGCCAACCGTAATTTGGGCACGCTTTAAAATTGGAATTTCTTGTCCTTTGTAAAGGGCTATATCTTCAAATAATTTTAATTTACTTAGCTTTTCAACCAAAATAGCAGCAGAGTGATTGGCAGAAAGAACAAAACCACTAAAACTGCCTAAGTAATTTGTAAGTATAAAATCCCCAAGCTCTTGCATAGCAAGGGCGAATTTATTCATTAAATCGACAATATTTGGGTTTTTTATATCTTGTTTAAAAATACGTACACAGTCATTTTTATCTATGGTAGTTAGAGTTTTTGCATCTATGGGATTTTTTAAAAATTCTTCCTTCAAATAAATCGCAACAGTTGCATAGCCAGAATTTATGCCTTGCTTTTTCTTTAGCTCAGAAAAATAGCCAGAGCCAAAATTGATAGCATCTAAAATCAACAAATAAGCAAGCGTGTCTTCTTCATTTTGTCCTTTGTAATGCCAATCCCAATTCCATTTTGACTCTTTGACATTTGGGATTATAACATCTGTAACATAGGCAGGTATTTTGTCATATCTAACCATGATATGAGAGTTATCATTTGCCACATATGCAGTTTTTTCTTTAATTTTTTGCAAAATATTCATAATGGTTGTAATAATTACACTAATTTAAAAGGAACTACAAAGAAAATATGCGAGAATTTATCTATACACCCCCAAAAAGCAAAGATTTAGATATTGTCTATCTTGATAAAGACATAATTGTTATAAACAAGCCTGCAGGTTTTCTAAGCGTTGCTGGTAAGGGAGTGGAGCTAAGCGACTGCCTTGAGGCACGAGCAAAAGCAAAATTTAGAAAAGCAACAATCGTCCACAGGTTAGATTGCGATACATCTGGGTTAATAGTTATGGCACTACATATTGACGCTCATAGAAATTTAAGTCGCCAATTTGAAATGCGAGAGGTCAAAAAAACTTACATAGCTGAAGTTGCAGGTAAAGTTGAAAAAAAAACAGGCGAAATAAACGCACCGATTAGATGCGATATTGAAAATCGTCCCAAACAAATAATTGATTTTGAAAATGGTAGGAGCGCAATTACAAAATGGCAAGTCATAGAATATAAAGACAAAACGACCATATTAGAGCTAACGCCAATTACAGGGCGTACGCATCAATTACGCCTACATATGCAATATATTGGGCATGCAATTATTGGCGATAGAATATACGCAGATGACAAAATTTTTAATATGGCAAAAAGATTGCACTTACACGCAGAAAAGTTAGAATTTACCCAGCCAATTACAAAACAAGAAATATCACTTACATCTAAATGTGAATTTTATTTAAGAAATTAGCTTTTTTAAGACTTGTTTGTATTTTTTGCAAATTTCAGCTTCTTTACTGTGATGTCCGTCTTTAATTACGGCTTTACCTGCGACCATGACAAAATTAATTGGGTTTTGTGGGCAGGCGAAAATAAAACTGTCTAAAATAAAATCTTCCTTTTTTGCAAAAAGCGCAATATTTTTGCTATCAAGCCCTAAAATATCGGCTAGCATATCCTTGGCAATTACACCTGAATTTTGCCCAAGTGCTTGCGCGCCTGTTTTAGAGGTTTTTCTGTAAAGATAGCCACCAACAGAGCTGTAACTTTCATCTTTGGCAATCACTCTTAGCTTTTTGTTTAGTCTTTGTGAATATTCTAAAATTCTAAGCTCATCTGCCATGCTAACTGACACATGGCTATCGGTGCCAATTGCGAATCTTCCACCCTCATCAATCATTTTTTTAAGCGGAAAAATTCCGTCCCCTAAATTAGCCTCAGTTACTGGGCAAATACCAACAACAGCTTTTGCCTTGGCAATTTTTTCTACCTCAAAGCCATCTATATGAGTTGCATGTATCAAAGACCAATTACTTCTAACATCTATATTGTCAAATAGATACTCAACTGGTCGCCTGCCACAAAAATTAAGGCAATCTTCCACCTCTGCCATTTGTTCTGCAATGTGGATATGTATAGGTACACTGTCTGTAAGAGTTGCTTTTATATCTTCAATTGTAATTGCTCTTAAAGAATGATAGGCAATGCCTATTTTTACATTTTTAGAATTTTTATAACTAGAATTAAGTTTTTCTAATATTTGTAAATAGCTGTCTATGTTATTTATAAATCTTACCTGCTCTGGCAGCGGTGCTTTTTTGCCAAAGCCTGAATATCTATAAAATACTGGCAAATGAGTAATTGCAATTCCAACCTTGCTCGCCGCATTTATAATAGCGTCCGACATCTCCGTTATATTTTGGTAATGCCTGCCACCCTTG
>JALTWL010000164.1 GCA_027047045.1 Micavibrio sp. | reverse complement strand
CACCTGAATCACCAACTAAGAGTGGATTATTTTTTGTTCTGCGACAAAGAACTTGTATTGTTCTTTCAATTTCTGCCTCTCTACCGATAAGCGGGTCTATTAGCTCTTTTTCTGCTTTTTTATTTAGATTAACACAATAAGCATCAAGTGCATTTTCACCGACTTCTACTATATTTTCTTCATCTCCATATTCATCGGTTCCGTGCACGGTTTTGCTTTCTGTATAATTTGGTATTTTGGCAATACCATGCGATATATAATTGATAGCATCAAATCTTGTCATATCGCGTGAGGTTAAGAAAAATACAGCAGGGCTTTCTTGCTCTGAGAATAGAGCAACTAGTATATTTGCTGCGTTTACTTCTTCTCTGCCAGAAGATTGCACATGTATGGCAGCACGTTGTAGAACTCTTTGAAATGCGGTTGTTGGTCTGGGCTCGGTTATGTCTTCTCTAATTAGATTTGATAAATCTTCATCAATGTATCTTTTAAGTGCTGTTTGTAATTCCTCTATATCTATACCGCATGCTTTTAGCACAGCTACTGCATCTGGGTCATCTGTAAGCGCAAGTAGCAAATGCTCTAACGTAATAAATTCGTGTTTTTTAAGGCTAGCATAGCTAAGAGCATGATGTAGAGTTTGTTCTAAATTAGTTGATAGCATCGGTTAAATTCACTCCTTTTCCATTATACATTGTAGAGGGTATTCATGCTGGCTTGCAAATTCCATTACTTGTTCTACCTTTGTTTCTGCCACTTCATATGAATATATACCGCAAAGCCCAATTCCTTTTCTATGAACCGTCATTGTTATTTCTATTGCCTCAGAATTATTTTTGTTAAAAAATTTCTCAAGTATCATTACCACAAAATCCATAGGTGTATAATCATCATTTAAAAGCAATACTTTATACATGGGTGGCAGCTTGGTTTTAGACTTAGTTTTAGTCAAAACCGCCCCTCGTGTGGCTAAATCTTTATTTGTTAGGTTGTTTCCCATTTGAATTGTGCAAAATAGTTAAATGATAGGTTAAGATAAATAACAGTATAGTAAAGAAAACTACGTGTTTGTCATTATATAATAACTTTTGTTAAAAATAATTAAAAAAAATAATAACAATTTCATTTTATCATCTTTATAATATTTATCTATAGGTTTTTATATCTAATTTTGTAAGTCGGTTATTATTGATTATGAGAGTTTTAAATTCATTTATTATTATTTTTATATTATTTTTTGTATTTACGAGTGATGTTTGGGCTTGCCGTTGCGTTCCTTCTCCTTTTAAATATCGTTGGCAAAATGCAGATAGTGTATTTACAGGTGAAATTAAAAATATAGATATATTATATAAATATGCTTGGAGTAGCTATGATGACAAGCCAGTTAAAATAACATTTAATGTAGCTGAATTTTTTAAAGACAATAATAACTTAAAAATACAAGAGGATATTAATAACAACAACAAAAATCAAGCAATAACACAAGAAAATCAACAGTTTGTATTGCATACTTCTTTACAGAAATTAACATGTATGGGCTATCCATTTAAAGAAAGAGGGCTTTATTTAGTATATGCTTATAAAAGATTGGCAGCTGCATCTGAGCCATGGTCTTTGTATAATTTTCCATCAGATACTTACGGAGTCGGTGGACTATGCGGGGGAACAGTGCCATATAGCCAAGCAAAGGAGGAAATTCAAAAAATAAAAGCTCAAATAGAAAAAAAAAAAATCATTTTAATAAAAAAAGCAAAAAAAAAGAAGTAACTTAATTTAGGGAATAAAAAATGCAAAAAAATATAAAAAAAGACTTTATAAATTCTTTTAAAAAACAAATTTCTAGGGAGGATAAAAAGCTATTATCCATAGACGTGATAGAAAAAATCATAAGTAATTTTTATGATTGGTCAGAAAAACGTAAAAAACACAAACATAAAATTAGGGTTTTTAATACAAATAGTAAAAAATATGGTTGGCAAACTAATAATACTATAATTGAAATAGTAAATAAAGATATGCCATTTTTAATTGATTCTATTTCTGCGGAGCTTGCTCGCAATAATTTTTCTGTACAATTTTTATTTCATCCAATTATTGCAGTTATACGTGATAAAAATGACAAAATAAGCAGAGTTGATAGCAATATAGAGGAAGCTAGACTTGAGGGTAATGTTGAGTCGTTCATACATATACAATTAGAGCAATATTTAACAGATGAGGCTTGTGAGTTATTACAAAATTGTTTGTCTAAAATAGTATTAGACGTATATGCGGCTACTAATGATTGGCACGATATGTTGGCTAATTTGCGTGGTGCAATTAGAGAAGTTAGTAAATTAACAAATATTGAGGCAAAAAAATATAGTGATGAGTCTGTAGATTTTTTAGACTATATTTATAACAATAATTTTACTTTATTGGGTTACAGAAAATATCAATTTAAGAAAAAAAATAATAAAATAGAATATAGCTTAGTCAAAAATAGTGAGCGAGGCTTGTTAAAAGGGGGCAGACATAATCTCAGTAAAGATATGTTAAAGCGAGAATATGCTATGCTTTTAAAAACAAAAGAGCCTGTCATTGTTAATAAATGGATTGACAAATATTCAACAGTTCACAGACGTGTTCCTTTTGATGTTGTGAATATAAAGATTTTTGATAAAAAAGGTGAGCTTACAGGGCAACATATATTTGTAGGGCTATTTACTTCTAGCACTTATTCATGTCGTACTTTAGATGTTCCAATTGTAAGACAAAAAGTTAGAGAAACTCTAGCAAAAGCAAAGTTTGGCCATGATACTCATGATAGGAAAGCCTTAGAGCATATTTTAGAAAAATACCCAAGAGATGAGCTTTTTCAGCTATCAGTTGATGAATTAGTCAATATAAGTAGAGGAATTTTACGTCTTCAAGAAAGACAAAAAATCGCTGTTTTTACTAGAATAGACTTACTAGAAAAATACATGTCATGCTTGGTGTATGTTCCAAGAGATATCTATGACACAAGATTTAGAAAAAATGTTGAAAATATCTTAGAAAAGCGACTAAAAGGTGTTTGTACCAATTTTTATACAACTTTAGATGATAGCCCTTTGGCTAGGATTTTATTTACTGTATTGGTAGAGCCAGAGATAGCAAGAAAAGCTAAAATTAAGGAAATAGAACAAGAAATAATAGAGGTTGGCAGAAGCTGGGCAGAAAAGTTAAATGTAGCCTTAATTGAAAAATATGGAAAACGCAAAGGCGCTGAATATTCGGTAGATTATTCAGATGCTTTTCCTGTTTTCTACCAAGATGTTTTTGGTATTAGTGGCGCTATTAAAGATATAGAAAAAATAGAAGAAATTAGAAATAATGGTGGTCAAGATATTGTTGTTGATTTTTTTCAAACCGCTAGCTCTGCCAGTCAGAATGAGTATCATATAAAAGTTTATCATAAAGGTCAGCCTGTTTGTCTTTCTGACATACTAACTGTTTTAGATAATATGGGATTAGAATCTATGTCTGAGATACCTTTTGAAATAAAAGTTGGCAGTATATCTGAGCCAGCCGTATGGGTACATGATTTTGTCTTAAGGGCAAAGGGCAAAAATGGCTTTAAACTAGCTGATATTAAAGATAATTTTGAAAGAGCTTTCTTGCGCATTTGGGAAGGACTTGCCGAAGATGATGAGCTAAATGTCTTAATATTACAAGCAGGACTTACTTGGCGGGAGGTTTTAATAATCAGAGCCTATACCAAATATTTAAAACAAGCAAAATTTGCCTATACAGATAGATATATAGAAACTGTTTTGTCGTCATATCCTAAAATTGTTTGTTTATTGATTGAGCTTTATCATGCACGCTATAACCCAAAAATCAAAGAAACAGATAGACAAAAACTAATAGACAAACATAATAGTTCTATCAAAAAACATCTAAATAATGTTGAAATATTAGACCATGATAGAATATTGCGTGCATATTGGATATTGATAGAAAATACTCTTAGAACAAATTATTATCAAACCAATAGTGATGGTAGCAAAAGAGCATGTCTTGCCTTTAAGTTGGATAGTAAAAATATAGAGCTAGTGCCAAAACCAAGACCATTTGTCGAAATATTTGTATATTCTAGCAGGCTAGAGGCTGTTCATCTACGGGGCGGCAAAATTGCTAGAGGTGGCATTAGATGGTCAGATAGGCAAGATGATTTTAGAACTGAGATTTTGGGACTTGTCAAATCTCAAATGGTAAAAAATGCAGTTATTGTGCCAGTTGGTGCTAAGGGAGGTTTTATATTAAAAAATCCTCCTAAAGAAGGTGGACGTGAGGCTTTTCTAAAAGAGGGAATTGAATGTTATAAAATCTTTATACAATCACTATTGGATTTAACAGATAATAATTTAAAAGGTAAAATTATCTCACCTAAAAATACTGTTTGCTATGATGAGCCCGACCCATATCTTGTGGTGGCAGCAGATAAGGGAACTGCAACTTTTTCTGATATAGCAAATGAACTTTCACAAAAGGCAGGTTTTTGGCTTGATGATGCATTTGCCTCAGGTGGCTCTGCTGGCTATGACCACAAAGTGATGGGAATAACTGCGCGTGGAGCTTGGGAAAGTGTAAAACGCCATTTCCGTGAGATTGGTAAAAATATCCAAGGAGAAGATTTTACCGTTATTGGCGTTGGTGATATGGGTGGTGATGTCTTTGGTAATGGTATGCTCCTCTCTGAGCATATAAAACTTATTGGGGCATTTAACCATTTGCATATTTTCTGTGACCCCAATCCAGATGCTGGTACCTCATTTAAGGAAAGAAAAAGGCTTTTTGATATTTGTGGCGGTTGGGATAAATATGATACCCAAAAACTGTCTAATGGTGGACGAATATATGAGCGTTCTGCTAAATCCTTAGAGCTTACCCCAGAAATAAAAGCAGCATTTGGAATAGACAAAAATAAAGTTACTCCAAATGAACTAATAAGGGCTATGTTGGTTGCTGATATAGAACTATTATGGTTCGGTGGTATTGGCACATATATAAAAGATTCTGCTGAAACTAATACTGATGCAGATGATAAAGCAAATGATAATTTACGTGTAGATGCTAAAGATATAAAAGCTAAAGTTATAGGTGAGGGGGCAAATCTAGGCATGACCCAAAAAGGACGCATAGAATTTGCAAGTAATGGTGGACGGCTTAATACAGATTTTATTGATAATTCAGCAGGTGTTGATTGTTCTGACCATGAAGTAAATATTAAAATATTACTAGGTGATGTTGAAAGAAATACAAAATATAAAATATCACGTAAAATAAGAAATAATTTACTAGAAAAAATGACAGATGAAGTCGCAAAACTTGTATTGCAGGATAATTATCAACAAACACAAGCATTGTCTGTTGCTCTTTCACGTGCGTCTGTGCAACTTCCTCTTTATGCAGGCCTAATTCGTGATTTTGAAGTTGTGGGTATTTTAGATAGAAAAATAGAAAATTTACCAAGTCAAGAAGATATAGGACGTATGTTGCAAGATAGAAAAGGACTGACAAGACCAGAAATATCTACAATTCAATCATATGTTAAAATCAAATTATTTGAAGATATTTTAGCATCTGACCTGCCAGATAATGATTATATTATAAATAATTGGCTATTTGATTATTTTCCAAAACCTATTCAAAAATATAGAGAAGAAATATTAGAACATAAGCTGAAAAGAGAAATTATCGCAACAATGATAGCTAATAATATCATAAATCGTATGGGACCAGTTTTTATAAAATCAAGGTCAGAAAAAACAGGGCGAAGTGCAATTGATGTTGTCAAAGCATTCTTAATAATGTCAAAGGCTTTTAATGCAGATGCAATATGGGAAGGCATAGAAAAAACAGATGGCAAAGTAAGTACAAAATATCAAATAAAAGCATTTAATGATATATATACATTATTAAAATATACAGTTACATGGTTGTTACGTAAAAAAGATGGAATGCAAAATATAGAAGATGAGGCAATAGCGCTTGAGCGTGGTATATCTGAGTTAGTGACGGTTGTTAAAGACTTTATTCCTCATTATATCAGGGATAAAGCTGAAGAAAGACAGCGTGCATATAAAGATGTGGGTATGGCTGCTGAATTTGCGACTAAAATTGCTTATCTTCCAATTTTTGATACTATCCCAGATATTATTGATATAAGTAATCAATGTAATTCTAATTTATATACAACAGCAGAAGTTTACTTTGGGGTTGGGCAAGTGCTTAAACTTGGTTGGCTAAGGCAACAATGCTCTATTGTAAAGACAGATAACCATTGGGACGCACGGGTCGTTAGTGGCTTAATTGATGATTTTTTTGCTTATCAGGCAAATATAACTCGGGCAATTGTAACAGAATTTGGCTGTCCAACAAAAGAATCTAAGCTAATTCACAAATGGCAGGAAAAAAATAAAGATTTACTATCTCACATAGAAAAACTTATATCAGATATAGATAGAGCTCCGGTAATAGATGTTGCAATGTTGGTTTTGGCATCACAGGCTATTAAACAATTTAATATATAGCTATTTTTAAAATTATTCAGACTATTGGTTTAAGTAACCCACTTTCCCCATATATCGCATTATGTAAAATTATGCTCGTGGCAAGCCGTGCATTGAGGCGCCATAAATATTTTTATAGTTGCTAGAAAAATAAAAAATATCCTTAGAATTAGCTATATAATAGCTATATTGAAATAAGCATTGCGGTGACATCATCTGATTGTTTTAAGCGGGGATATTTTGTGCCATTTGCATCAATTGAGCATTCTATCTCTCTTATTTCTTTATATATTTGTTGTAATCCATGGGTAATGCTTGCGTCTATTAGCCCATTATTAGAATATTTTTTGTACTTATCAACTATGGCATAAAAGCCATCAGACATTATCAATATATCTTTAATTTGTTGTTTTTTAAAATTATAGAATTTTATATGCTCTATTGCTTTTTTTTCTAAAGATAATATCCAGTAACCTTTATCACTATTCATCATATTTCTATGTTTAAATAATATTTTTCTTATCTTCTGCCGCATTTTTGTAAAATTTATACCTTTTTTTAAATAGGGAAGGGCGTGTTTAGATGATATTTTATCTAATTCCTCTAATTTTTCACAACCAGTTAAAGATTGTATTTTAAGGTCTTTATTTTGTATTATGATTGGGCAATCGCCAAGTGATGCACAACATATATTATTATCATTTTCTGGGGCAAAAATTATAGATATAGAGGCGCAAGGTTCTTCATATTTATCAATTGGGGTGCAGTTTTTAATTTTTAAAAATTCTTCATTTAAAATTTCTACAGTTTGTGTAAGCAGATTTTTTATATATTCTTCTTTATTAAGATTGTTGTTGGGAGGCTTATTTTCAATCAATTTTAGTATTGTTTGATTAGTAAAATGAGAAAACCATTGAGCATCAGAGCCATATTCATCTAAGCTTATCAAAGCATTATCCGTAAGCCCAGTTGCCCCGTCTATTACCCAAAACAGCCCATATTTTAAGGAATATCCAAATATATCCTCATTAACTCTATTTTTAGAGCCGGCCATACAAATTTTATCTTTAACTATCACTTATTTTTATCAACCTTTAGCTTTGCCTGTGCAGCTGCAAGCCTAGCAATTGGCACTCTATATGGAGAACATGATACATAATTCAACCCAACAGTTTGGAAAAACTCTATTGAGGCTGGATCACCCCCATGTTCACCACAAATACCAAGTTTAATATCTGGTTTTGTTTGTTTGCCTTTTTGGGTAGCTATTTTTACTAATTCACCAACTGCTTTTTGATCAATTGATACAAATGGGTCTTGTGGCCATATGCCTAAATCATGATATTTAGGTAAAAAGCTACCTGCATCATCGCGACTAAGCCCAAGCGTGGTTTGAGTTAAGTCATTCGTGCCAAAACTAAAAAATTCAGCTGACTTGGCAATTTTATCTGCTATTAGGGCCGCGCGTGGCAGTTCAATCATTGTCCCTACCATATAGGGAATCTCTGTTAAGTTGCTATTTTTAATAGCGTCATTTGCAATTTTATCAATCATATTTTTAACTATTTTTAATTCTTCTTCTGTTGCAACTAAGGGCACCATGATTTCTAATGCAGGAAGAGCAATATTTTCATTTTTAACAGTAATTGCCGCATTAAAGATAGCACGTACCTGCATTTCATAAATTTCTGGATAAGTAATACCCAAGCGACAGCCTCTGTGGCCAAGCATTGGGTTACTCTCTTTTAATCTGGCAACTAAATTTTCTATATCAGAAATATCTCTATTTAGGCTTGTAGCAAGCTCAGACATTTCTTTTTTGCTATGTGGTAAAAATTCATGCAATGGTGGGTCAAGTAGCCTAATTGTAACTGGCATAGATTCCATCACACGAAATAGTTCAGTAAAATCTTTTTGTTGGGCTGGCTCAAGCTCTTTGAGAGCTAAATTACGTTCTTCAATATTAGTTGCTAGTATCATTTTTCTAACATTTAAGATTCTATCGGCCTCAAAAAACATATGTTCAGTTCGGCAAAGACCTATTCCCTCTGCACCAAATTTTTTAGCAACAAGCGCATCGGTGGGAGTATCAGCATTAGCCCTAAGCGCCATATCTCTAATATCATCAGCCCAATTCATAAGAGTTTCAAAATCACCAGAAAGATTAGTTTCTTTCATGGGGATTTTACCTAAATATAGCTCTCCTGCTGCTCCGTCAATTGTAACGGTATCACCGTGATTGATAACAATATTTCCAATTGTCATTTTTTGTGATTGATAGTCAATTTGAATATCTCCTGCGCCTGCAACGCAAGGTCTTCCCATGCCGCGAGCAACAACAGCAGCATGACTAGTCATACCACCACGAGTAGTAATAATGCCTTTTGCCGCATGCATACCGTGAATATCCTCAGGGCTGGTTTCTATTCTTGCAAGAATTACTTTTTCACCTGTTTTGGCAAGTTTTTCTGCCACATCAGCACTAAAAACTATCTTACCAGTTGCAGCCCCTGGTGATGCTGGAAGTCCTTTTGTAAGTAATTCCTTTTTTGCATTTGGGTCTAACATTGGGTGTAATAGCTGGTCCAAAGACTCTGCCGATATTCTAGTTATCGCCTCTTTTTTGCTAATTAGCCCTTCCTTTACCATATCAACTGCAATTTTAAGAGCTGCATTTGTAGTTCTTTTTCCAGAGCGAGTTTGCAACATATATAGCTTATTATTTTGGATAGTAAATTCTATATCCTGCATATCTTTATAGTGTTTTTCTAATTTTTCTCTAATTTCTAATAATTTGGCAAAAATGCTAGGCATAACTTCCTCTAAGGCTGGAAGGTCAGATTTATTTTCTTCTTTACCCCGAACAGTTAAATGTTGTGGAGTTCTAATACCTGCAACAACATCTTCACCTTGGGCATTTATAAGATATTCACCATAAAAAATATTTTCTCCAGTGCTGGGGTTTCTAGTAAAAGCAACTCCAGTTGCACAACTGTCGCCCATATTACCAAATACCATAGCCTGTACATTGACAGCAGTTCCCCAACTCTCAGGTATATTATTGAGTTTTCTATAGGTAATAGCACGTGGTACCATCCATGATTTAAATACAGCGCCAATCGCTCCCCATAGCTGTTCATATACGTCTTGAGGAAAAGGTTTATTTAACTCTTGTTCAACTAGATTTTTAAATTCTATAACAATTTCTTTCCATGCATATGCGGTAATATCAGTATCTTTTGTTATATTTTCACGTCTTTTATATGTATCAATAATGTCTTCAAACATATAATGGTCAAGTCCAAGCACAACATCGCTATACATTTGGATAAAACGTCGGTAGCTATCCCAACCAAATCTTGCATCACCACTTTTTTGTATTAGACCTTTTACGGTTTTATCATTTAGGCCAAGATTTAAGACAGTATCCATCATTCCAGGCATAGACACTCTAGCACCTGAGCGAACAGAAAGTAAAAGCGGGTTATTATTATCACCAAATTTTGCGTTAGTTTCTTGCTCTATTGTCTGAATGGCAAGTTCAATTTGTTCTTTAAGCTCCGCTGGATAGCTAGCATCATTATTATAAAAGTAAGTGCAAAGCTCAGTTGTAATGGTAAAGCCAGGAGGAACAGGAAGCCCTAATTGGCACATTTCAGCTAAATTAGCTCCTTTACCACCTAATAAATTTCTCATTTCAGCAGAACCATCGGTTTGTTGATTGCCGAAATTATATACCCATTTTGTTTTTAAAACTTGTTCTTTTGGGAGTGCTTGTGCTGACATGGTTGAGATTCTCCTTCAATAAAGTTGCTATTGTGGGAAAGACTAGGATATATAGGGGATAAGGTCAAGTTTTTGCCCATAAAATAAAAGTTTTTTTACTTTTAGCAAAAAAATATATATGAATTATATATTGTTGCTATTATTGTATAGTTGTTTTTATTTTTTTAACTTTTATGAGGCCGCCTAATTATGACTAATTTACAAGCAAAAGAAAATGTTAAACTTATAAAAGAACAAGCAACAAATATGGAAGATTTAGTTGCTCTTTGTAAACGTAGAGGCTTTGTTTTTAGGGCGTCAGATATATATGATGGTATAAATGGTTTTTGGGATTATGGACATTTGGGTATTTTATTAAAAAATAATATCCGTGACCAATGGTGGCATGATATGGTAATTGCACCACCCTTGGGTCTAGATGGTAAACCCTTACATATAGTTGGGCTTGATAGTTCTATTGTGCAAAATCCAAAAACTTGGGAGGCATCTGGACATATCGCAGGTTTTAAAGACCCTATGGTTGATTGTAAAGAGAGTAAAAAACGCTATAGAGCTGACCATTTATTAGTGTATATTCCTAAAAATAAAGAAAATATCGCTTGTGCTTTTTTAGATGATGAATTGACTAAAGCCCAGCTAAAAAAACTAAAAAAACATTGCGGTAGTGACAATTTAGATGATTTTGAAGTGAAAATTTTATCAGAATTGGACTGTGATATATTAAAATATATAGTTGCACCAGATGTAAATATTGCTGGTAGTTTAACTGAGCCTAAATCTTTTAATTTAATGTTCAAAACCTATGTTGGGGCAGCAGCAACGGAAGATGATGTTGCCTATCTTAGACCAGAAACAGCGCAAGGAATATTTTTAAATTATCGCAATATAATGGCAAGTAGTCGCATCAAACCACCATTTGGTATTGCTCAAATAGGTAAAGCATTTAGGAATGAAGTAACTCCTAGAAATTTTATTTATCGCTCTCGTGAATTTGAACAAATGGAAATGGAATGGTTCTGCCCACCAGATGAGGCTAAAAGATGGTTTGATTTTTGGATAGAGGTTCGCCACAATTGGTGGAAGAAAATGGGGGTATCGTCTGATAATATGCTTATTCGTCCTCATGAAAAAGATGAGCTTTCTCATTACGCTAAAGAGGGATACGGCACGGTTGATATAGAATATCGTTTTCCATTTACTTGGCCAAATTTTGGTGAGTTAGAAGGTATTGCACATAGATGTGATTTTGATTTAAGTCAACATCAAAAATTCTCAGGCACAAAAATGGAATATGTTGACCCGCAAGCACCAGCTGATAGATATATTCCACATGTAATTGAACCTGCCGCTGGACTAACTAGAGGAATGCTTGCAATATTGGCGGAGGCTTATACTCCAGACCCAAGCAGACCTAGTAAAGTTTATATGAAATTCAAACCAAAATTAGCTCCGATTAAAGTCGCTATTTTGCCTTTGGTTAATAAAGATGGTATGCCTGAGATTGCTGAAAAGCTATATATGGAACTAAGAGAATATTTTACAGCTGACCTAGACATTAAACAAAATATAGGTAAACGCTATGCAAGACATGATGAAATAGGCACACCTTTTTGTGTAACTATTGACACTGACACTTTAACTGACCAAACAGTTACTATTCGCAATCGTGATACAATGTTACAAAAAAGAGTGTCTTTAAGTAAGGTGAAAGCATACATTTCTGAGCAATTAATATTATAATTACAACTGGTTGCTAATGATAGTTAATGGTAAATATAAACAACTATATTTGATGATTTTGGTATTTTTTACCCTAGTATCTATTTTTTACTCTAACGATGTGTTTGCTGTTGAAGATAATAAATACAAAAGCATTAAATATAAAAGCAATCCAGTAGAATTTTTAGCAGATGAAGTAATTTATAGTGAAAAAGAACAAAAAATAACAGCAATTGGCAATGTTGAGTTTGTTCAAGATAAGAAAATATTAAAAGCCAATAAAGTAATTTATGATTTACATACAGATAGTGTTCTTGCAACAGGCAATGTAACTTTATTAGATAGTAATGGTGATGTGCATTTTGCAGATGAACTAAAATTAAATCATGAAATGAAAGATGGTTTTATTTCAGGCTTAATATCAACTCTATCAGATGGTTCAAGATTTACAGCCAAAGAGGCCCGCAGAATTGGTGGAATGAAAACATCTATGATACATGCTAGTTATACACCTTGTAAAATATGTGAAGAAAATCGCAATAAAGCACCAATTTGGCAAATCAAAGCTGATAAAGTTGTATATGATGAAGAAAAGCAAAATATATTTTATAAAAATGCAAGATTTGAATTTTTAGGAGTACCTGTTGGATATACACCAATTTTTTCTCATCCAGGACCTAAGAAAAAGCAAAAAAGTGGCTTTTTGCGTCCTAAAGCTGGCTGGACTTCAAGGGTAGGTACTTTTGTAAAGGCTGGATATTATTGGGGGATAGCACCGGATAAAGATTTTACTTTTTATCTACAGCCAACGACAAGACAAGGGGTATTATCGCTTGGAGAATATAGGCAAAGATTTAAAAATGGTAAAATCAATATAAGGGCAAATGCAGCCATTGATTCTACAAGAACAGAGGAAAGCGGTATTATTGAGACTAATAATAGTAGAGCAGCTATTGATGCTGAGGGAAGATTTGATTTAAATGACATTTGGCGTGTTGGTTTTAATTTAAATAGAGCATCAGATAAGGAATATCTTAGGTTATATAATATATCAAACAAAAATATTCTTGAGAGCCAAATATTTGCAGAGCGTTTTTTAAATAGAAATTATACAAGGATTGAGGCAATTAGTTTCCAAGATGTAAGACTAGGCGACAGATTGGTGCAACCAGAAATTTTTCCTTGGCTACAACATAAAATTTTATCTAAACCCAATAGCCTGCTTGGGGGCAGATTGGCTTTTAATGTTGATACAGTTGGGCTTTACAGAAGTGGGAATGAACAAGATGTATTTAGGGCTGCCATAGACACTAGCTGGGAAAAACAACATATTTTCTTGTCTGGTGTCAAAACTATAATAGAGGCTAAATTAAGGGGAGATATATTTGCAGTTGGTGATTATGTAGAGGCAATTGGCTCTAATAGTAGTAGATTTCGCCTATATCCATATATATATACAAAAACAAGCTATCCATTTGCAAAAAAATTAAATAATTCTGATTTAATAATTGAACCAATAGCATCAATTACTATTGCAGGTGATGTAAATAACAATAGCCGTTACATTCCCAATGAAGATAGTATTGATGTACAACTTGATATGAATAATTTATTTGAAGCTAGTCGTTTTCCTGGATATGACAGGTTAGAAGATACACCACATGGTGCATTTGGGATTAAAACTGGTATTTACAGATATAATGGCTGGTATGGAGAGGCATTTATTGGACAAAGCGTGCAATTTGATGCAGAAGATGGTCTTTTTCCTAACGGCTCTGGGCTAGAGGATAAATATTCTGATATAATCGGACAAGTTAGCATTGGTCTTGGAAATTATTTAGATATGGATTATAAGTTACAGGTTGATAATCAAAATTTAAGTGCAAGAAGACATGAATTGGTGGGTTTTGGCACATATAAAAGGATAGATTATAATGTTAGATATATATATGCAAATACTGTATCTGGTACTGGCTTTGAAGAATCTAGAGAGCAGTTACAATTTGGGGGAGGTTATCAATTAAATGATAATTGGCGATTTGGTACAGCATCATTGATTGATTTGGGGGCAGAACCTGGATTGCGTAAAGCATCAGCAGGGCTTTATTACAATGACGAATGTTTTAGCTTTTCTATTATTGGGAGCCGTAATCTTATCAATCGTGCAAGCGGGGAAAATGAAACTTCAGTATTTGTACGTTTTGGTTTGAAAAATCTGGGTGAATTTTCTACCCCTAAAATATTATTAGATACAACTGTGGATAAAACAAATAAATAGAGTATATAAAAATGAGTTTTTTAATAGACCCAACAATTCATATGTGGTTTGCAATAAGTTTGACTATTGTTGCTTTTTATCTTTTTGCAAGTGAAAAATGGCCTTTAGAGGTAACATCTGTAGTTTTACTTGCTGTATTGTTATTATTTGGGCAAATATTTCCACTACCCAATGATATGGGTTTGAATCAGCTGTCGGCTAAAAATCTTTTACTTGGTTTTGCAAATCCATCACTAATAGCTGTTTTAGCACTGCTTGTGGTTGGGCAAGCAATGGTACAAACAGCAGCGCTAACACCAGTTACAAGACTATTTTTAAGAATGCGGGATAATTGGGCAAAAATAGGCGCTCTTATTATCTTTATGTTTGTACTTATTTTTAGCGCATTTATGAATAATACACCGCTTGTAATAATTGCAATTCCAGTTATGCAGGCTTTGGCAATAAAGATGAAAATGTCAAATTCTTCAATTATGATACCACTTAGCTATGTTGCAATACTTGGGGGTATGACTACTCTGGTTGGGTCTTCTACAAATATGCTTGTATCAACTGCGCTTAGTGATTTGGGATATGAAAATTTTTCATTTTTTGAATTCACAGTACCAGGTGCAATGTTAGCTGCGGTGGGGGCATTTTATACATTGGTAATTTTACCAAAATTTCTACCTAAAAGACACTCAATGGCAGAAAATTTACAAGGTGAAGATAAAGATAAAAAATTTATTGCTGAAATGACAATTGCAGATGGGAGTAAATTTATTAACCAAAAGTGTGAAGGTGATCATCTTCCTAACTGGCCTGATATAGAGCTTAGGTTGGTGCATAGAAATCATAGTTTAATAGTTCCACCTTTTGATGATTATATTATTCAAGAGGGTGATGTTATGATTGTAGCTGCTACAAAAGAAACTCTAATGGATATGTTAGCAACGCAGCCTGGTTATTTGCTTTCTGATAAAGAAGGATTATCTCAGAAAAATTCTAAAGATTTAAATTCTCGCGAAGATGATAATGTTGCTGTTGCTGATTCTGAATCAGATGAAGCGCCTAGTCATGCATTAGTAGAATTTATGATAAAACCAGCGTCAAGGTTATTAGACCAGTCTATAGAAGAAATTGATTTTCAAGAAAATTTCGATTGTGTGGTGCTTGGTATTCAAAGACATTCAAAAGTAATAAGGCGACGTTTAGGACAAATGCGTTTGCAAGCAGGTGATGTTTTACTGGTCGCAGCAGACAATGATTCTATTAGAAAAATTCGCCAAGATACTCAAGATATAATAGTTCTATCTGGGACAAGGCGTGATATACCTGTGGGACATAAAGCTAGATATGCTGGAATTATATTTATTGCAACTATCTTAATGGCGGCTTTTGGAATATTGCCAATACCAGTTGCCGCTGTAACTGGTGCTGTTGCTATGTTACTTACTGGCTGTTTGAATGTTAGGCAAACGATGCGCGCTTTTGACAGGAAAATATTTTTTCTTGTTGGCTCTGCGCTTGCCTTGGGTACAACTTTGCAAGTAACGGGGGGGGCAACTTATCTTGCAAGCTTAATTTTGGGACTACCAATTGCTCAAGACGCATTTTATGCGGCGGCCTTACTGTTTATTGTTGTTGCAATTGCAACTAATTTACTTAGCAATAATGCTTGCGCTGTTTTATTTACACCAGTGGCAGTTAATCTTGCAATTGAACTTGGGCAAGATCCGTTTGTATTTGCCATGATTGTTGTATTTGCAGCAAATTGTTCTTTTGCATCGCCTATTGGTTATCAAACAAATTTGTTGGTTATGGGACCTGGTCATTATCAATTTAAAGACTTTATGAAAGCTGGCATACCGCTTGTAATTGTTATTTGGCTTGCATATTGTTTGGTAGCAAAATATTATTTTGGACTTTAAAAAAATAAACTAATATGTTAGAAATAATAGAAATTATTTTGACGTAGTTAATTATTGGTTATGTGTTATGTCTTTTGTATCTTATGATTCTGGTTCTCGTTATCGTCGCAAAGCAGCTGAAAGGCGACGCAGATTAACATTCGTATTGATAACTATAGTTATATTTTTTGCTATAGGTTATTGGCTGGGGGGGGAAGTTGTTAGAAGTAGTGAGCTTGCCTTTAAACAAAGAGCAATTAAACTACAAAATAATAATGACAGTCTTGAAAAAAAGATAGCAGATTTAAGAGCAAAGGTTGAAGAAACTCAACTTAGATATAAACAGTTGAGTGAAAAATATAAAAGAGAAGTGCCAACAGGTGAGTTAAGAGAATTAACAGGCTTGGTTGCGGCTCAGCTAAAAGATGGGATCAAAAAGGAAAGGCTTGCATTTGTGATTACTTCTGCAAGACCACCTAGGAACTGTACTGCGCCAAAAACAAAAAGATTTATTGTTCGCACACCGGCATATAGAGGACCTATTAGTTCTGTTGCTTTTGCCAAGGGGGTTGTTACCGTTACTGGCAGTGGTGCATCTGCAGTTAATGCTAATGGTAAAAAAGAAGCTTGGTTTGATGCAAGTAAACCTGTAAAAATTAAATTTACTCAAGTTGGTGGAAAAGACACTATAAAAGAACAGTTACTACCAATTCATTATTCTATGATTGTGAATAATCGGGAATATAGATTTACGATTGCAAAAGGACCACGTTCATTTGTAACAGTCACAGCAGATAGCTGCGATTACCCTTAAGAAAATTCAATCCAAGATATATCACCAGCCAGTAACATATTTTGCTTTTTTAGAATATTTATTTGTTTAGCCATATATTTAGATATTATTTGGGAGTTATCAATATTTTTACTGTCATAAAGAAATTTGTTAATTTCTTTACTAAAATCATTATTACTTGAGGCATTGTCATAACTTAAAACTCTATCATAAAAAATATTTATCAGTTTTTTCATACGTTTTGGAATACCCATATCACCTATTCCTTGTTCTCTTAGTGCTATTTCCATATTTTCAAACATAGTATCAAATAATGATTGTGATAATTGCTCTTTTTCTTTGCTGTTAGAGTTTTTTAATTGCTGCATGACTATAAACATATGTAGAGTTATCATTTCAAAGCGCTTTTCTATTGTATCATTGATAGATAATTTTTGATAAAATATATCGTTACGTGATTGTTCAATAATATTGAGATATAATTTTGTAGCTATGTTATGATATTTTCTTTTCTTTTTAAAAAACATATAAGTAAAACTGCTTTTATCTTGTATAGGTTGGTTTAATTTTGCTAATAATATAACTATAATTTTAAAATAGCTTAGGAAAGTATATACATGCAAAAGAAGTTTTTCTATATATCTATTTATTTTTTTGTTGTTATTTTTATGACAGCATGTACAGCCACTGAAAATACTAGGGGTAATTTAATTTCTGATGCAAGAATGCAAAAAGTTGTGCCAAATGAAACAACTAGATATGAGCTTCGGCAAATTTGGGGACCTCCTTCTATGGTTTCACCTTTTTCTGGTGGGGAAAGATGGTACTATGTTGGGCAAAAAACAGAAGTTATGGGCATCTTCAAAAAAGAAACTGTGGATAGAAAAGTTGTTATGGTTGATTTTGATGATGCGGGCATTGTAAAGAAAATTGCACCTCTTGATGTGTCTTTGGCAAAGGATATAGAGCCAAATCGCAAAAAAACTTCAACTGCGGGTAAAGAATTTACAGTTATTCAACAATTTGTTGGTAATTTAGGCAGATTTAATGCAGCAAGTGCTGCAAATAAGAATAAATAATTTTATAGAAAGGATATTTCTTATGGCAGATAAATTTTTATTTGACCCTGATTCTAATGCTCTTAACCGTTTGGACTACCGTCCATCTGAATATTTAATTTCTAATACAAAATTATATTTTAATTTAGATGAGGAAAAAACGAGGGTAAAATCTGAGCTATCTGTCTATAGAAATCCAGCAGTGGGAGAGGGTGGCGCTTTAATTTTAGATGGTGAGGATATGAAACTTGTATCCATTAAAATTGATGGTAAGCCACTTGATAGAAAAGATTTTGAGGTTACAAAAACTAAACTGATTATCAAAAGACCACCAGAGCAAGATTTTAAATTAGAAATAGAAAATGAAATAAATCCGGCTAAGAACACTCTTTTAGAGGGGCTTTATATTCCAGCTGGGGAAAATATGTTTTGTACTCAATGCGAGGCACAAGGTT
>JALTWL010000163.1 GCA_027047045.1 Micavibrio sp. | reverse complement strand
TCTTCTGAGTTGCTAAGTATCATGCCACCTCTAGGTCCACGCAAAGTTTTATGAGTGGTCGTTGTTACAATATGCGCATAGGGTAGGGGGGAGGGATAAAGACCAGCTGCAATAAGCCCTGCATAATGTGCCATATCAACCATTAGATAAGCATCAATTTCATTTGCAATTTCGCGCATTAGCTTAAAATCAATTACTCTTGGATAGGCAGATGCGCCTGCAATTATCATTTTTGGCTTATGTTTTTGAGCAAGCTCTCTTACCTCGTCATAATCAATTAGGTCATCTTCTTTTCTAACACCGTATTGAACAGAGTTAAACCATTTACCAGAAAGATTGGGGGCTGCCCCATGCGTTAAATGCCCACCGCAGGCAAGCGACATTCCAAGTACCGTATCATTTGGTTGTAAAAGCGCAAGCATTACAGCTTGGTTAGCCTGTGCGCCTGAGTGAGGCTGAACATTTGCAAATTTTGCATTAAATAACTCACAAGCCCTATCAATAGCTAGTTTTTCTGTAATATCAACAAATTCACAACCACCGTAATAACGTTTAGTGGGATATCCTTCTGCATATTTATTGGTAAGAATACTTCCTTGAGCCTCTAAAACTGCTTTTGATACTATATTTTCAGATGCAATTAACTCTATTTGATTTTGCTGGCGTAAAAATTCACTTTTAATCGCGCTGGCAACATCAGAGTCAGTCATATTCAAATTATCAGTAAAAAAACCACAATTATTTAAGTAATCACTTTTTGCTTTTGCTGTCATATTACTTGTCCTTTAGATTTTAATTTTTCTACCCGCTTTTGATGCCTGCCACCCGCAAATTCTGTTGTAAAAAATCTTTCAATACAAGATTTTGCTGTCTTTACATCAATCATTCTTGCCCCAAGTGCAATTACATTAGCATTATTATGCTCACGCGCTAATTTTGCCATTTCTTCATTTAGACAAAGCGCTGCAACAACATTTGCAAATCTATTCGCAGCAATACTAATTCCAATTCCAGAGCCACAAATAACAACACCAAATTTAGCTTTATTACTGGCTATAGCCTCCCCCATAGCAAAGCCAAAATCAGGATAATCAACTGATATATCAGCACTGTTAGTACCTAAATCTAGTATCTTATAGCCCTCATTTGTCAGTATATCTATTAGCTTATTTTTTAAATCATATCCCGCATGGTCTGAGGAAAAAGCCACTATATCGCTACTTTTATTAAACATGTAAGCCCCACTGAAAAAATCAATAAATAGCTATAAACAAAATCTTAAATACTAGATATAGTGTAGTTACAGATAATATCAACTATTTTCTTGTAATTTTTGTATAATATTTCTAGCTAAAGGAATGGTAACAGGTCTTTTTTGTGATAAAGCCTCACTATCTAGTTGATTGACTAGCTTAAATATTGCAGCAAAAGAGCGCTCTGTTCTTTTTACCAGATAAGATATAACTTCTAGGCTAATTTTTACTTGTCTGTCAGAAAAAAACTTAACAAGTAACTGAAAAAGCAATTCTTCATCTGGTTGAGATATTTTAACCGCAAATAAAGTCTTTAACCTTGAAGTTAAATCAGGGATAGGGCAGCACCAATCATCAATATTTTTATTAGCAGTAAAAAATAAATTCCCTCCATTTGATTTTACTATATTAAAAAGGTGAAAAACTGCCGTTGCTTTATCTTTGTCAGCCACTATTTCATCTATATCATCTATGGCGATATAAATATTTTTTTTATTTTGATATTTGGCAATAATTTTACTATCTATTAAAATATCGCTATCTAAAATATCAGCATTTAATTTCTTTTGCCAAATTTTAAGTAAATGTGTTTTGCCCGATGCTGTATTGCCGTAAATAATTGCTCCTAAATATTTTGAGGGCTTACCCCAATTATCAATTATTTTATATGCGTCATAATTACAGGAAGATACAATAAAATTCTCAATATCGTAACTATTATTGTGAGGTAAATTTAAAAATAATTGCTGTTTCATTATTTTTTTATAGCCTTATTTTTAGGACTAGATTTCACTTTTGCTTTTGTTGTAGTTTTTTTGCCATGAAAATAAGCGCTTTGTAAATATTTATTTATTGAAAATCTAATTAAAACACCGATAATAGCAGATATAGGAACAGCTATCATTACCCCTAAAAAGCCAAATAATTCTCCACCTGCCATAAGTGCAAATATTACCCAAACTGCGTGTAGTCCTATTTTTTCTCCGATAAGTTTGGGAGTTAAAAAATTGCCCTCAATCATTTGTCCAGCAAGAAATATTCCTGCAATTATCATTAAATTACTAATATCTCCAAACTGGAACCACGCAACTATTAGAGCTACTCCCATTCCAATTATAGAGCCAAAATATGGGATAAAAGCCATCAATCCTGCCCCCATACCGATAAAAAGAGCAAAATTTAAACCTGCTATTATTAAAGATATGCTATAAAAAGCTCCAAGCAAAAAACAAACAACAGCCTGTCCTCTAACAAAGCCAGATAAAGTTATATCTATATCTTTTAATATTCGATTTATATCAGCCTTATGTTCTTTGGGAAGTAAATTATGTAGTTTCTCAGTCATAATATCCCAATCACGCAATAGATAAAAAGCAACAACTGGCGTTATCAATATTACAGAAAAAAAGCTAAATATTGCCTGTCCACTACTCCATATAGTTTTGAATATACCTTTACCCCATTTTTCTGCTATACCATTTAAATTTGAACTATTTATTTTATTTATTGTGTCTGGTGTTAAAATATCTTTTGGCACAAACTCCCCTAAATATTTATATGAAATATCATTTAATTTGGAAATATAATTTGGAAGAGCATTGTAAAGTCCAATCAATTGCGTATATAAAGTAGGTACAAGAACCAATAATAAAGCAGAAAATAAAAGAGCAAAAGAGCCAAGCACAATAGAAGTGCTAAGCGTTCTGTTAAAACCATATTCCTCTATTTTATCAACAACAGGGTCAAGAAAATATGAAATAGCTATCCCCAAAATAAAGGGCAACAAAATATTTTCAAGCTGCCAAATAAAAAATAAAAATAATGATAAAATTATCAACCAAAAGATAGCTTGTTTTTTATAATGTTCTTGTTCATTTAAATTCATTTTATTTAAGAGATTCCTCTAATAGCTTGATATAACTGTTAATTTTTGAGTTGTATTTCATATGTATTATTTATATTAGCAACATTATAATTATTACTGAGTGGAATTGTAAGCTCTAGCCCACTATCTTGCAGAGCGAGCCTCAATTGTTCTAAATTACCAATATATTCTAGTCTTAGTTTAGCATTTTTGGCATTCAAGCTAATAATTTTAGTATTTTTTATAGCAAAATTATCTTTTAAAGCTTTTTGTATTTTTATCCACTCTCCCATATTGCTAAATATAACATTACTAACTAAATTACTTTTTACCGTATCGGTAATAATGTTATTGGTAATTGACATTGTTTTTTGTTTGTTTTTCCAATCACTATTTAACAAATCAATTGTTTTATTTACTGCTTTTTTTAAGATATTATCACTTTTACCAGAAGATGATATATCTATTGTCTTTATATGTTCTCTATAATTATTATTATAGCTATAGATATGTAATAAAATATGTTTGAAATCACTGTCTTCCATTTCTAATATTGCGATAATAGAAGATGAGGTTTGATAACGTTGCATAAGTTTACTAATAGATGCAGGGTCATATTTTATTACCATAGAATTTGGTGCTAATTGTGCATCTATAGAATCGGCATTTGGTAATTTTATAGGAACAAAGCTTCTTTTTAAATTGTATGTCTTCCAAGCACCGTACCATACATTATCTTTAGCCCATAACTCCTGACCTCTTTCTATATCATTAAATCTAATTATAGGTAGTATAAGCACAGGGGTGGGGGTGTTTTGTACAAGTTTAGTATGTGTGATTTTTTCTATATAATCAATAGCCTCATTAGGGGCAAAATAAAAAGTAAGTGATGCTATATATCTGGTATCTGATAGCTCCTCACTGTCAATTTCAAAAGATTTAATCATAGAGCTAACAAAATTTTTATCATATTGAATATCACTAATATCAAAACTGGGTGCCAGCCTTTCAACTAATTTTTCAAAAGCTATATATTGTCCTTCTTCTATAGCTTTTTCTTTTGCATTACTAGCATTTTCATCTGTCTTATCTATATCTATACCAGAAATAGTAAAAATATCATTATTTGTCTGTGCAAAAACTGATACTGTTGAAGATGTGAATAACAAAAAAGTCAATAAAGATAAAAATAATACTTTTTTGCATTTAAATTTCATTTTTAAAATAACCTCAAAATTAGTTTTATAACTTATTTTTTTCTAACAATTATTTATATAATAATGTAATGT
>JALTWL010000162.1 GCA_027047045.1 Micavibrio sp. | reverse complement strand
GGCAAAAATATTGAATAAGGGCTATGCATGTAAAGTTGTTCCAGAAGTATTAACGATTTACCACCGTCATGGTCAGGAATCTATCGGGCTGTCATCACGCGCTCGATTGGGCTACAAGATATTTCTTGAAAAACATTGGCGGCCTATTGTTCAGCATACGAGCATTTTAAATATCATAAAAAAAGCCTGGTTATATTTTTCAGTGAGAAAGGAGGCGCTGTGAGTTCATTAAAGCTTTCATTGCTGACAAATCAAGTGGCTCCATATCGAGTCCCTTTTTTTAAAGCGTTGGCAGAGTCTGACGAAGTAAGTCGTTTAAGGGTTCTTGTTTGTGTTGATAGGGAAGTGGATCGGCAATGGGAAATTAAAAATGATCCAAGCTATAAAGTTGTCAAGCTCTTTGGGTTGACATTAAATTTAAACAAAGCGAAACATGCTAAAAGAATCATTCATATTCGCTTGGGAATTTTTTGGGAGTTACTACGATACCGCCCAGACTATTTGATTGTAGGTGATGCATCGTGGACATCTTTCTTGGCACTGTTTGCATGTAAGGTTTTTAATATTCCTCTCGTGGTCTGGAATGAAATTACAATCAACTCAAAAGTAAGTGAAGGCGTTATTGCTTCTATGAGGCGGTCACTTTTTAATTATGCAAAAGTGTGTATCGCATCTTGCAGTCAATCAGAGCAATTTTTACTGAATAATGGCTGCAAACAAGAAAAAATAGCCATTGCATGGAATGCGATTGATAACTCTTTTTACTTGAAAAAAAGAGAGCAATATGAGCCAGAAAGAGCGCAAATTAGAAAAAATTTAGGGATTGTTGAGAATGCATTCGTATTTATTTTTGTGGGGCAACTTATTGAACGAAAGCAACCATTTGAAGTTTTAAAAAATATAATCAGCATATCTGAATCTCAATCTGTTCATTTGATTTTTGCGGGTACTGGCTCTTTAGAACCTGCACTAAAAAAAGAGGCTGAAAATTGTGCTTTCACTAATATAAATTTTTGTGGCTTTGTTGCTCCTGATAAGCTCAGTCAGCTTTATGTCGCGAGTGATGGTTTGGTCTTGCTTTCTGATGATGAACCGTGGGGAATGGTGGTGAATGAAGCCATGCTTTTTGGAAAGCCCGTGTTAGTTTCAAAGGAAGTTGGAGCCATTGATATAGTGAATGACTCTGTTGGAGTAATATCGAATAATAAAAAAGAGCTTTGCGAAAGCTTTCAAAAATTCACTCAAAAAAAATATCATAGCCAGGCGATAGTTGATCATATATCAAATGTTTCGGTTGGAAAGATGAAGGAAGTTTTTATAAAAGTCTGTGAAAGAAAATAGGAAAGAGGATGACATGGATACATTAGTACTTGAAAAAAACGAGATTGCTATAGATAAGTGGATACACCCACCTAAGTTTGGTCCAAATATGAATGTCATTGATTATTTGAAGTTTTTTCATGACACAAAGCGTTACTTTATTATTAAAAAAATAAAGAGATATATAAAAAAAACTGGCAAGAAAAAAATTAGTGTACTGGAGTTTGGCTCAGGTCATGGTGGGTTAGCTATTGATATAGCAACCTATTTTAAAGATAAAGTTACTGTAGTTGGTTATGAAGTCAGCCCAAAAGCAGTTGAATATGCAGAATTAAATAAAAAGAAACTATCGAGCAATGTGAGATTTCATCTGGATCAGGAATGTAATATCAAAAAGTATTTTGAAGGTACTAAATTTGATGTAATAGTCTCTTGTGATGTTTTTGGCCATGTGCCCGATCTACCAAAGATGTTTGAAGAGTTATTTGAAGTACTTGAAGCCGGTGGAGAAATGTATGCATTTTCTGAGAGCATCACAGGAAAAATGCTTGTGATACCTACTTACCTTAGTGATAAAGGGTTTGTGATGGATGACAGCGAAGAAGAGCATATAAGTCTGTATCCCGTAAAAGAATTAAAAAAATATTTGGAAAAAGCACACTTTGAAAATGTAAAGGTATACCCCTATGATCCAGTTAGGTTTCTTTTTTACCCTAAGCGATATGTGAAAAAATTAAAGCAAGTCAACTTTCCTTTGTATGTCGTATCTCTTTTTCTATCAATATTCCAGAATAGATTAACAGAGATAGTATATTCACAGATTAATTTAGTCTTATCTAAAATGATCCCTTTAGTTGATACAGCTGGGTGCTTAGTATCTGCTAAAAAAATAAGTAATACTTAATCATGAACCATCGAGCTGAAAACTTTTATATTCAAGATGTGTGGCCATTGTTGGTTTTGTTTTCAGTTTTTTTTATTCTGATATTTTGTTGGTTTTCTATATTATATAGCTCAATACCTGCTATTTTTCCATTTTTCATTTTCTTTGTATTAATAATACTTTTTTCGGCATATTCCAATTCTTTTACAAACCCATTCATATATTTAATACCTATAATTTTTTACTACCCTATAGGGCTATTTTTTATTGCAGAATTACCTGATATTTATTTGATTAAATTGGGTTTTTTTTACTGTGTGTCGATTGTTATGATATGGCTCGGTATAATAATGGCTAGGGGAGAGTTAAAGTGGAAAGTAAATATTGTTAAGTCTTATATAAAAAAACCAAAAGTATTTTTTTATATTGCGCTGTTTTCCTTAGCCATTTTGGTTATTGATCAATTACTTTTAGCATATGGTGGATTGTTAGGAAAAGGCATTGCCTTTACAACAAAAGGCATAGCATTTATGTCTCTTTTTGCTGCATTAATGACTTTATCTATATATTCAAAAGCTTTGTTTCATTTTCTATTTTTCATTACTGTTTTAGTTTTTTTACTATCTGCAATGTTTATTGCTAGTGATGTAAGTAGATATAGTCTATTAAAGCTATTTATTTTATATATTATTTCAGTATTTGCTTTTAGGGAAAAAGCGCTTTCACCTTTGTCATTAAAAGCATTATTTTTAGTTGGTATATTTTTAAGTATTGTTGTTCTTATTTTTGGACTAGAGCTTATAACTACTATTGGTGGAGATGTATTAATTCTTAGCAATGCTATGCAGGTCATGGTGGCTATTGATTCTGGAGCTAAAATTGAGCCATTTATGCCTATTTATAATTTAGGATTATTTATGCTCCCTGAATCTTTATGGTTTTTTGGAGAAAAACCAAGCATGTTTAATACGAATACGTGGTTTTTGATCAATATTTTGAATTATGACCCAGAAGAATATCCATGGGGGGTTGGTTTAGGTGGCGTAGGTGCTGCTTATATTTATGGGGCAGGAATAGGTGTAGTGACCCTTTACTTTTTAGTAGGAATATTTTTTGGGGTATTAATAAAACGTGCTACTAATCCGTATACACTAGGTATTTATTTTTATTACATCACTGCATTGCCATTCTCTTTATATCGGATGGATGAAACATTTTTGTTTGAGACTGGAATTATTACTATTCCTGTAACATTGTTAATGCTTAAATACTTTACAAAATATGAAAATAGATATTTCATCTTAGGTGAAACAAATATTAAAAATGTAATTATAAATAAATGTGTTTATGGATCTATTAGGTCAGGTACATCTTGTTATAAACAATAAATAGCATGGAGTGATAAATCGTTAGGAGTTTGTCGAGCTTAGAATAATATTATAAGCAATAAAGTAGATGTATTTTTATAATCAAAACGGATGAGTGATTAGTTATGAGTGATAGTCGTAAATGGATACATGCACAAGAAGAAGAGCTGAATTGTTGGGAATCAGTAGCTCATAAGTTAAAAACCCCACTATATATTCAAAAAAAGAAGGAATATTGGGAGAGATTAATAGAAAAATCTGGTTTAAATAAAACAGTATTAAAAAATGAATCAGTGATTGAGATAGGAGCGGGTCCCAGCGGGATGTTTATGCTATTTCCAGAGCATGAAAGCTATACTATATTAGACCCATTAAATGATAGTTATGTTGAGCTGTCTTCTCATTTGTTTGGTAAGCAAGAAATAGTATCTCAGAAACTTGAAGAGTTTGAAATAAAGAAAACATATAACTCTGTATTTGCAATTAACTGTATAGATCATTGTGATGATATAGATGCTTTTCTTTTGAAGCTTTCACAGTTGTCAGATGGCAAAGGTTATGTTGTATTAGCTGTTAATTGTCATGAAAAAAAATGGAGTGAAAAGATATGGCAAAGGTTTCAACGAATACTAGAGCCGCATCACCCTTATCATTTTACTATGTCAAGTTATAGCAATTTACTTAGTAAGTATTTTGAAATTATTAAGGCGGAAGATATTGAAGATGATGTGGTTTGGATTAATATGGAAACCAGTAATTCGAAAATTCCTCGAGAGAAAGAAGGTATTCCTAAACGTATTTTGAATAAATTTTCATCATTAAAAGAAGCTATTTTAGAAGGTGAAATAATAGGTCGAATATTTATTA
>JALTWL010000161.1 GCA_027047045.1 Micavibrio sp. | reverse complement strand
AAAAAAACTCCAAAAGCAGAGCAAATAGCAGCTGAGCCAACCGCCAATGATGATATTAACAATGAGGCTGATAAGGATATCCCCCTTTCACCTGCAGTACTTAAATTAGTCAAAGAAAATAATTTAGACCCTAAAATAATTAAAGGAACGGGTAAAGATGGACGAATTACCAAAGGTGATGTTTTAACAATGCTAAAAAATAGCCCTAAGAAAACAGAAGAATTTCCACCAAAATTCACAGTGCCAGAAAATATCACTAGCGATAAAAAAGAAGAACGTATACGCATGACAAGGCTTAGAAAACGTATCGCAGAAAGACTAAAAGAAGCTCAAAATACTGCTGCAATTCTAACAACTTTTAATGAAATTGACATGACTAACTGTATGGCGCTTAGGGCAAAATACAAAGAAAATTTTGAAAAACGCCATGGAGTAAAATTAGGCTTTATGTCCTTTTTTGTAAAGGCCACAATTGAGGCCTTAAAAGATTTTCCCGCTGTAAATGCAGAAATAGACGGTGATTATATTGTATATAAAAATCACTATGACATTGGCGTTGCGGTTAGCACTCCAAATGGTTTGGTAGTGCCTGTTGTCAGAGAAGCTGATAAGAAAAATTTTGCTACAATTGAGGCAGATATTGTTGACCTTGGCACAAGAGCGCGTGAAGGTAAGTTAGAAATAGATGAGCTTTTAGGTGGTACATTTACCATTACTAATGGTGGAGTTTTTGGCTCACTTATGTCAACCCCAATATTGAATACTCCACAAACTGGTATTTTGGGTATGCATAAAATTCAGCAAAGACCTATGGCCATAGATGGGGAAGTAAAAATAAGACCTATGATGTATATAGCTCTTTCATACGACCATAGAATAATTGATGGCAAAGAGGCTGTATCATTTTTAGTCAAAATAAAAGACGCAATAGAAGACCCACAAAGATTACTGTTGGATTTATAATATAGCAATATATAACTATTCTTAAAATTATTTAGACTATTGATTTAAGCAACCTATCCCACACATAGAGTTGTGTGGAATTATATTAAGGATAAATCCAGTATAGAAGCGCTTTAAATATTGTAAATATTTTCTATGTAATTAGTAGAAAAATAAGAAATGTCTAAATATCTTTGAAGTTAGCTATAACTTATCAACTGGCTATAGTCATCATTGGACGGCGCTTGTATAATTTGGCAATATTTTCTAATTCATCTTTTATAATATGCCCCCCCAAAGAAACAGCCTTGCCGTGCAAGGTAAGCCGCAAAACCTTATTTGTTAGTTTAAGCTCACTATATTTTAAAAGACCAACTGCACTACCAGTTAAAATATGCGCAAGCCGCATAGATAAACCTAATTTTACTGCAAAATCTATTTGTTTTTTTGTTAAAATAAGCTGGGCTGATTTAGTTATTTCACATATATTTTTATCCAAGCGCCCAATGCGTCTAAGATAACCTTGATAGCGCACAAAAACAGCAAGCGCAATTATCGCCCTTTGCTGATGCGACATACCCCACATCGGTAAATGTAATAAACGTTGATATGCATTAACAGCTTTATAATCTTCATGTTCATACCAACCAATATCACTAAGCAGACATGCAGACTCAACCATTATTTTGTAATTTTCTATTTCTTCACAACAAAATAAAATATCTAACCACTTTGCCATATATCTTAGATTTTTAGTTTCTTTAGTGCGACTAATTTTCTCCCCCACATCTAGACTAGATGCTTGGATAGGAGGTATTTGTTGTAATTTTTTAGATAGCCGGTCAAATAAAACCCCCTCTCTTAGCCCTGTTGCAGAAAAACAAACTTCTTTTGGTTTTAGCCACTTTAAGATATGCAACATAACCAAAGCAGCCGCTGGAATATCTTCTGCGCGTCTTTTAGAAATACCAGTTAACTTTCTAACAGATGATAGGCTTTGTTTGGATAATAGCTCAGCAAATTCAACTATATCTTTATATTTTACTGTATATCCATCTAGCAATTTTAAGGGATATTTTTTCATCTGCATATGAATTTTGCCAATAGAGCGCCACGCTCCTCCTAGTATATAAAAACTTTTACCTGTAGATTTTTTTAAATTTGATATTTTTTTTAAATTTTCATTTATATAAGTAATTTTGTCATCTTTTTTGTTAATTGCCCCTATCCTTAAAGCCCCAACAGGTAGAGTTTCTTGAGCAGTGATTTTTGTGCCACTAACAGATACTAATTCTAAAGAGCCACCACCAAAATCACCAACCACCCCATCAATTGTACCAAACCCTGCGATAACGCCTAAAGCTGATAATCTTGCTTCTTCCTCTCCACTAATAATATTTATGTTAAGACCAAATTTTTCTTTAACCCTAAGGACAAAATTCTCTCCATCTTTTGCATCACGCAAAGAGGCCGTGGCAACTGTGAAGACTTGCTTTATTTTTAAACTATCCAACATACCAGCAAAACGAGCAAGACTATTCATTGCTGCCTTTACCCCTGCTGGATTCAAAAGACCTGTTTTAGACAAATCACGTCCAAGCCCACAAATATTGCGTTCTGTGTGCATTTTTATTGGGCATCTTTTAAGAGCATCAAAAATAATAAGCCTAACCGCATTAGAGCCTATGTCAATTACAGCAATATTTTCATTTATTTTTTTTTGAACCATTATTTTTAAATTAGTAATTAAAATTAAACAGAATAAATAAGATTACTTTCTTCAGCTTCACAAGCAAGACAAGCATCTAAGCCAGATTTATAGTCAGGATATAGTAACTCAACCCCAAGTTCATCTTTAATTTTATTATTCTTAACGCGTTTGTTATCTTGGTAAAAGCTTCTAACAATTGGGGCTAAATAGTCAATTTCTTCATAAGGAATTAAGGGAGGAACATCTATATTAAGTAAGTTACAAGCATATTTTATTACTTCATGACTAGGAGCGGGGCTATCATCAGCAACGTTATATATTTCTCCAAAATTAGGCTTCAAGATAGAGGCCTTTAAAGTTTGAATTATATCTGCAATATGCACTCTGTTAAAAACATGGCCCTTTTTAACAATACGCCTTACTTTGCCACTTCTAACCACATCTAGGCTTGAACGTCCAGTACCATAAATTCCAGCCAAACGAAATATGTGCAAAGGAAAGCCTGTGTCATAAAATAAATCAAGCCATTTTCTTTCTGCCTGTAACCTAAGAGAACCACGCCTGCTAATTGGAGCAGGCGGAGTACTCTCATCAATCCAAGCCCCATCATAATTACCATAAACAGATATTGTTGATAAATAGCCCACCCATTCTAAGTTAGGCAGAGCAGCTATCTCTCTGCCGTGCAGCTCAAAAGCAACATCACCGTCTTTACTTGGAGGAATAGAAAGTAAAATATGCGTAACGTCAGCCAACGTATCTTCAACAGAACAAAGAGGATGCGTCCTATCAAATAAGTATGAATCAATATTATAGCTTTTTAAAATTGATATTTTTTCAATATCTGTGGTAGTCCCAGAAATATCCCAATCATATTTTAGCAATTCAGCACTAAGTGCCGCTGCAGTATAACCAAAACCAAAACAAAATAACTTTTTATCAGTGGGAAATTCTGTGGTTGCACTTTGGTTACTATCCGTCATAATTTTATAATCCTAAAAATTTTTAGCACTATAATGTTGTGGTGGGCTAAACCCAGGTATCACGTCATTTAATAGAGGCTTAAAGCTAGGACGCGATTTAACCTTAGCATACCAATCTTTTGCGGCTGGGTGTCTATCCCAAGGCACATCACCAATATAGTCAATCGCAGATAAATGAGCCGCCGCGGTTATATCAGCCAAAGAAAATTGTTCCCCTGCAAGCCAGCGGCGTTTTTCTAAAAGAAAGCTAATATAATCTAAATGATAGTGAATATTTGCATGTCCTGCACGAATAGCTGGGCCATGTGGCTCTCCCATCTTTAGAAATTGTTTCATCATTTTTTCGCCAACAAGATTTTCTGTCACCTCAGCATTAAATTTTTTATCAAACCACGTTGTCAGACGTCTAGTTTCTGCTCTTTGCAGAGGATCGCGCCCAATTAAATTAACGCTATTGTAAACTTCATCAATATATTCAACAATTATTTGAGAATCAGTTAGGATTGTTCCATCAGGCTCAACTAGCACAGGAACATCGCCCGCTGGGTTGAGTGATAAAAACTCTGTTCGGCGTTCCCATATTTTCTCTACTTTTAGCTCAAACTCCAGACCTTTTTCCATCAATGCTATACGCACTTTTCTAGAAAACGGATGAAGCCATAAATGGTACAACTGTCTCATGTTAATAGAATTTTAACCTAAATTCAGCTCAATTTCAAAGATAAAAAATATATAAGTTAAAAACAACCACCAATATCCCTTATTTTAAGGGATATTAGTAGTTTTTATTCTTCAGATATAATTACGCCTAGTATAGTTTATACCCGAATCTATTAGCTTTTTGAGATACCTTCTTGCAACAACAGGTCTTTTCTTGATAATTTTCCAACCGCTGTTTTGGGTAGAGGCTCATTTTTTATGATAATTTTTCTGGGCATCTCAGTTGGAGATAATTTATCACGTAAGAATTTTTTTACAGTATCAGCACTAAGCTCCACCCCATCAACTGGTTTTATCCAAGCCCAAACAGCCTCCCCACGCGTTTTATCTGGAACACCCGCAACTATACATTCTTCCACTGCATCTAACATATAAACAGCCTCCTCAACATGGCGGGGATAAACATTATAACCATTTACCAATATTAAATCTTTAATACGGTCAACGATATATACAAAGCCGTCCTCATCTATATATCCTACATCTCCTGTGTGAAGGCGACCATTTTTAATGATTTTAGCCGTTTCTTCTGCTCTATTGTAATATCCCTTCATTACTTGTGGGCCTCTTACACATATTTCACCTTTTTCACCTATCGGTAAAATAGTTTTACCATCATCTTTTGATACTATCTCAACAATAGTGGCTGGAATTGGCTGCCCAATAGAGCCAACTTTCATTTCTCCAAACATTGGATTACAAGTAACAACAGGAGAACTTTCCGTTAGCCCATAGCCCTCACCCACTCTAAAAGCGCCAGTTTTCTCTTCAAACTGCTTTTTAACTTCTGCAGGAAGTGGTGCACCCCCAGAAAGACAGAATTTCAATGAAGAAAAATCAAAATTTTCAATTTGAGCATAAGAACCCATCATATTAAAAATAGAAGGTACAGCTGGAAAATGAGTAGGTCTTTCATCATTTATTAAGCGTAAAACATCTTTCATATCAAATTGTGGAACCAGCATCATTTTCATACCGTTCCAAACAGATAAATTCATCACAACTGTCATCGCAAATACATGAAATAGAGGTAAAACAGCAATCTGAGCATCTTTGCCTTCTTCCATATTATTAAACCAAATAGAGCATTGATAAGTATTTGCATATATATTCTTATGAGTTAACATAGCACCTTTGGGTGTGCCAGTTGTGCCACCTGTATATTGCAAAACTGCAATATCTTCATCTGGATTTATAGACACATCTTCAACCATACCATCATTTGCTATTAGCTCTGCCATTGACATAAGCGGAGCTTGCTTTTCTTCCATTGATAGGTTAAGTAGATTTTTACCGTCAGCTGGGCAAAGAATTATTTTTTCAACATCACATTTATCCAAAAGCGGTAGTAATTTTCTAAAAAGTGGCTCTATATCAAGGGTAACCATAAATTTACAATCACTGTCTTGCATTTGGTACAAGACTTCTCTTTCTGCATAAGTTGGATTGTAATTAACAACAGTTCCTCCAGCTTTTAAAATTCCATAATAAAATACAACAGTTGCAGGATTATTTGGTAAAAATAGCCCAACTTTTACACCTTTTTTCACCCCTAGCTTTTGCAGACCACTTGCTGTTTTTGCTACAAGCTCTGCTATTTCTGCATAGCTATATTCACAACCACCAAAAAATATAGCGGGTGATTTTGCGTATTTTTTAACGGCTGTGTCAAAAACATTAAGCATATTGCCATTGTCAATATCTAGATTCCAATTTATATCTTTAGGGTAGTTTTTCTCCCATATCCAAGTGCCGTCTTTATCCTTAGCATAAATAGAATTATCATCAATTTTAAGTGCTGTATTGTCCATAGAAAATATCCCTTTTAAAAAATAAGTTAATAAAATATCCCAAGTTATTAGGCTTTATAGCAAGTTTAATAGCTAATTTCAACGAATATCGAAATATTATTTTTGTATATCTTTTATAATTTCTTCAATTAACATTTGGGGAAGATTTTGTTTGCTATACTCAGATATGCCAACCAAACAGCCAGCATTTGTTATATTTATTTCTATTAGCTTGCCACCAATTATGTCTATGCCTGCAAGCATTATTTGCTCTTGTTTTAGTTTTTTAGCAACAATTTGGGCAATTTTCATGTCTGTATTAGTTAATTTTTCAACCCTTCCAACCCCACCAGCGCTTAGGCTTGCAATAATAGAATTTTCTTTTGGAGTCCTAACCAAACCATAAGGAAAAACTTTACCATTTATAATAACTACCCTTTTATCACCTTTGGTTATTTCAGGAATAAATTCTTGCACCATAACAGGATAGGTAAAATTAGAAGTTTGTGATGCAAAAATTGCTCTAGCATCACCGTCCTCATAATTTATTAAAAAAACATCAGTTCCCCCCATATTATCCAAAGGCTTTAAAATTATTTTTTTATATTTTTTTAAAAATTTCTCTAAAATATCCCTATTGCATGAAACAACAGTATTGGGAATAAGCTCTGGAAAAGACAGGGCAAATATTTTCTCATTATATTTATACATAATTTTAGGAGAATTAGCAACATACACCCCCGCCCTTTCTGCTAACTCTAAAATATATAATGTATGAATAAATTTTTTATCCACAGGCGGGTCTTTTCGCATTAAAATAATATCAAATTTTAAAAGTTCTGTAGCAATCTTATCTGTTAAAAATTTAAACCAACATTTCGCATCGTTCAAAATTTTAATTTTTTGGGTATATGCCATAGGAGAGTTATTTTTTATATATAAATCTTCCTGAGTCATAAAAAATAGCTCAAAACCCATATCTTGGACAGCTCTCATCAAAGCAATGGTCGTATTTTTTTCAAAGGGCATTGTATCTATTTTATCAGCAACAACAGCTATTTTCATAATTTACAATTTCCTTAAAAAAATAGTTATAGCTTAGTATCTAGGTCTTTTACTGTAATATTTATTTATGGGCTGATTTTCATTTTTTACATTTTGCTGTTTTTTGTATTTTTCATACTCTACAAGCATCATGTGAGCTTCTTTGTAATTTTTATTACGAGCAATATCCATAGGGGTAAAGCCTGCATTATTTTTTATATCTGTTTTAGCGCCATTACTAAGAAGATGTTCAATTACTTCTAAATTGTTAAATCTAACTGCAACATGCATGGCTGTATTGCCGTCTTTATCTTTTCTGTCTATTTTAATTCCTGCCTTTAAAAACGTACCCAAAATTGTAGGATAGCGTCCTTCAGCTGCTTGATGTAGCATGCTTTTACTATCATTTTTGGGAACAATAGTTATATTAGCCCCCTTTTTAACTAATAAATTAACTGGTGCAGGCGCAAATCTAATAACCGCGTAATAAAGCGCTGTTCTTCCTCTTTTGTCCAAAGCATCTATATTAGCACCAGCATCAATTAAGCTATCCATACTGCCAAGACTGCTATTTTCACTTGCCACCATCAACGGTGTTTTACCTTCTTTATCCCTAATATCTATATTTATGTTAGGTAATTTTAGTAATTCCTGCAGTAAAGATGTTTTTTCTTTGGCCGCTACTTTGTGCAATAAAGACAAACCCTTTTCGTCCCTAACGTTAATATTGCCATATAATTTTTCTGTTAAATATAAAGCTGTATTTATTTCTTGTTTTTCAATAGCTAAGTCGTAAGGTGTTTTTCCGACGTTGTTTTTTAAATTATAATTTACACCACATTTCTCATATAAATATCTGATAATATCAATACTAAAATTATTTTCTATTGCCATATGCATAGCGTTGTTACCCTTGCTGTCAATAGCGTTCATATCGGCATTTGCCTTTTTAAACAATTTTAATATATCAAAACGTATATCTTGCTTATTATTTTTATCAAAAACACAAAGCAATGCTGTTGATTTCTTAAAATCATTAGTTTTTTTCTCTATATCTATGGGCTGTTTTAATAAATATTCTACCATTGCTTTATTGCCCATATGGGTCGCTTCTTGCAGAGGAGTTCTATCATAAAAATTATATTCATCTAAATTACTTAAATATTTTTGAGATAATTTAAAAAACTTCAGCGCTTTTTTTTCATCCGTCATTTTACACAATATATCAAAAAGATAGTCTTTCTTTGATATTTTAGTGTCTATATCGGCCCCTGCCTCTAATAATTTTAAAAATATTTGCTCACTTTCCTTCTTAATTGCGTAAAATATAGGAGTGTTAGAAAAAAAATCCCTAATATTTACATCGACACCACTATCAATCATTGCCTGTATTATACGATCATCTACATTTACTTCTTTTGATAGTACGTCGCATAATATAGATTCTCTATCCAAATAAAAATCAATTCCTTTATCTAAAAATAAGCTAAATATTTTACCACGTTCTTCTTCATCTTTGTTTAAAAGAGCAAAATTAAATGCACTGCGACCTTGAGAGTTAGTAACATTTATATTCACACCAAAATCATTTACTAATTTTTGGACAATTTTAAAATCACCATATTGTGCCGCAATCATCAAAGGAGTAGTGCCAACAACATTATTAGTCCTAACGCCCGCACCTGCTATATTAGTTTTAAAATCATTTAATTTTTTTATAACCTCTCTGTCTGCAAGCAAAATATCTATAGTTTTTTTACATTTTTTTCCAATTGCTAAATGTATAGGAGAAATTCCATCATTCTTACAAAGAACAGGGTTTGCCCCTATTTTTAGTAATTTTTCTGCTGCCTCATCAAATCCTTCTGATAAGGCCAATATTAGAGGTGTTTCTGTAAGGTTATTTTTAATATCTAAATCAATGTTTTCCTCTTTAAATATTGGAATTAAATCCCATCTATTTTTTCTAATTGCTAAATGTAAAAATGTATCACCACGAGCAAGCCTAGTATTTTTAGCTGGCATATATTTTAACAAAAGCCTAATTGCCTCAAAATCACCATCATTATTTATTAAAAACATAAGCTCTTGCTGTTTGTTGTTATCTTTTAGAGGCTCTGGAAGATATTCTAATATCTTTGCCAGCAATTTATATTTCTTATTTTGTATGGCTATATTTAATATATCATTATTTTTGCTATCTTGTGCTTTTAAGAAAACATCTGGATTTTTTGCAAAATTTTCAATTAAAATTTCCTCATCAGCTTTTGCAACAAAATCGACAATATTGTCTAGAGTGTATTTTACATCTTTTTTAATTTTTTTACGAAAACGCTCTTTTGCATCTTTGCGAGGATTCATATGTCTCGCTCCCAATTTATTAAAATTCAGTTAATTGAGCAGGTAATATATCAAATAAATATCACCAATCATAGCATTTATTTTACAAAATCTATTTTCTAGATATATCCCAAGGAGAACGTGGAGCTCTTTTTAAATTTACACTAAGTCTAGGAACAGGGCTATTAGTCATTTTAGATATAGTTTTAATTCTATCTTCTATAGATGGGTGGGTAGCAAATAGCCCCATAAAATTATGAGAATTTTCAATACACATTTGCTGTATTTCATCTGGCATATCTTCAATTTTATCTTGTCCCGATATTCGCATAAGCGCTCTCATCATAGCTTCTGGATTTTTAGTAAGCTCAACTGCGCCCGCATCAGCTAAGAACTCTCTTTTTCTAGACAAGGCAAATCTAATTAAAATTGCAAAAATATAACCAATTGCCAAGACTATTAGAGCAATGATAAAAATTGCCCCTCCACCTCTATTATTTTTGTTACCACCTCTATAGTATCGGTGGCTTGTACCTCCACCATATACAAGTATTCTAAATAACATCTGTGCAAAAAAACTTATCATACCCACAAAAATAATGCTAACAACTAGCAATTTTACATCTCTATTTATTATATGGGTAAGCTCATGAGCAATTACAGCTTCTAGCTCGTCATCTGGAAGAGTCTCAACAATCCCTCTAGTCAGAGTAATAGTATAGTTCTTCTCATTTAAACCACTAGCAAAAGCATTAAGCGCAGGAGAATCTATAATTTCAAATTTAGGCATAGGCAAGCCCCGTGAAATACATAAATTCTCAAGCATATTGTATATTTTTGGATATTGCTTGCGTGTAATAGGAATAGAACCAGCCGCCGCGCGTATCATTTTAGAGTGAAAAAAATACGCAATCGTAAACCAAATAGCGCAAAAAGCAAAAATATATACTAAATAGTCAAGTGAACTATAAAAAGCTGCATTTGCTACCTCATATATGGCCGAATCACCCCTTACAGGTACAGAAAAATAACCCCAAAAAAATAAAAAAAGCCAAAGCATAAAAAAAAGCAAAAATGGATAACCCGCCAAAAGCAAAGCAGATTTAAATAAATTACTCTGAATATGAGTAGTCAAGCCAACAGCACGCATATTTTTAATCCAACTAATTTTAATTACAAACAGCTTCAACCTACAAATTTAATCTAAAATACATATGAGTAACAATAAAAATTTTAAAATCTTGACATAATGGGCGGTATTTGTTATGTTAATTATGTATCATTATTTAGAAATTTACTGATTCTAAAATTCAGTATTTAAAGTTAAAAATAAATGGGGAATTGGCAATTATGGCAGATAATAATAAAGACACTCTTAAATGGGAACCTATACTTTCAACGGAATTTAGAACTATAGAGTTCAAATTAAAAACAGAAGAAAGCGATGAAGAAAAAATCCGTGAAATACATGTAGTCAAAGATTCTATTAAGGAATTAGCAAAAGAAATTGGGGTTTCCCTAGACACAGATGAATTTGAGGTTGATGATAGAGCAAAAATAAACCAAGACAAAAAGCTTTTAGAACAATTTGAATATCTACAAGCCTTTAAAAATGGAGAATATTGGTCAGTTCAATCTGTTAGAACAATTGTTCTACAAAGTGGAAAAGAAATTGTAAAAGCAACTGTTAGTGCAGGTAATGATAAATTAACAGCATTAGAGGCAGTTGGAAAATTAGCTGCCTTTGAAGCATTTGCCGTAAATGACATTAGCCCATTTGAAATATCTGGCTCTAGCTTGGAAGAAGAAAGAAAAGAGCTAGGAGAAAGACATTTCATTTATGCAGGTGAACAAGAAGGACTACTTTTTGATGAACGACTAGATGTTCACACTAGATTAAACAAATTTGTTTTACCAACAGATGCTAATTTTAATAAAAAAGAAATTGAACGGGCAAGTGAACGTTGGGATAAAGCCACACAAAGAATAGCAAATATTGAAATTTCTACCGATAGTATTATTGAGGAAATGAGCGCCTCAGTCCCAGATGTTGCATCTATAGATAAGGTACTGACCTCTATGAAGGCAACTAAATATATGGATGAATTTGTAAATAAAATTAGTGAGGCAACCCAACATCTAGAAACATATATCAGGAAATATAAAGAAACAGGACAGGGGCATTTAATAGAAGATGCAATTGACGCTCTTATAGATAAAAAAGAAGGCGCACTGGCTATATTAAATAAAATGAAATCCGATAATATTGTACGTGATATAACCAAGTGGGAAAATTTTGTTAGAGAAGCGCATATAGCTTGTTATGTCGTCCATGCGCAGGCAATGTTGAATCTGCTTGATGAAAGTATAATAACAGACCCCAAAACCAGAGCTGCGCTTGAAGATAGCCTACATATAGTAGCAGGTAGCGAAGATATGGACGGCAATGTAAAAAAAGTAGGTGAAATGGAAAAAATAGCTAAGAAATATGACATAAAGCCAAGCCTAATTGCAGCGGCCAAGCGCGCTATGGCTAAAACCACAGGACCAGAGCTTCCATCACTGCTAACAGATTACTTAGACCGCTATAAAGACAGAAAAGCAGCTTATCTGGAATTAAAAGAAAAAGGAAAAATAGCACCTCCAGAAACTATGCTACCGCCAACTCAAAAATTATCACTTAAAAGATTTAAACCATAATTACTTTACAGTAAGAACGGGCGTTGTTATGCTCCTAAATAGCGTTGCTTTAACTGGCTTTACTGGTGATTCTCTTGTAATTGCTAGGCGTTATTTGCTGTTAATTTTTTTTTGAGGTGCCGCCATGAAAATACTTGCAGGAACTAGCAATCCTAAACTTGCAGAAGATATATCAAAATATTTAGGAATTTCCCTAACAAAAGTTGAAATAAGACGCTTTAATGATAAGGAAATTTTCGTAGAAATAAGAGAAAATGTAAGGGGAGAAGATGTATTTGTAATTCAGCCCACCTCTACTCCTGCAAATGATTATTTGATGGAGCTTTTAATTACAACTGATGCTTTAAGACGTGGTTCTGCCCGTCGGGTAACTGCTGTTATTCCTTATTATGGCTATGCAAGACAAGATAGAAAAACTGTATCTAGAGCACCCATAAGCGCAAAACTTATTGCTAATTTACTAACAGTATCTGGCGTGGATAGAGTTCTAACTTTGGATTTACATGCAGGACAAATTCAAGGCTTTTTTGATATTCCAGTAGATAATCTATTTGCGGCTGGGCCTGTATTTTTACCTGCAATTAGGGCAAATAAAAAAGACGCCCCCCTTACAATTGTATCACCAGATGTTGGTGGTGTGGTCAGAGCGCGGGCAATTGCCAATAAATTAAACGCAGGTCTTGCAATTATTGATAAACGTAGAGAAAAAGCAGGTATATCAGAAGTTATGAATGTTATCGGTAATGTTAAAGGGCATGATTGTATTTTAATAGATGATATTGTTGATTCTGCTGGTACTCTTTGTAATGCGGCGATGGCTTTGACACAAAATGGGGCAAATACTGTAAAGGCATTTGCAACCCATGGCGTACTTTCTGGCCCTGCTATTGAAAGAATAGAAAACTCAAAACTAAAAAAACTTGTAATCACAGATAGTATCGCTGCTACCGATAAGGTTAGTAAATGTGCAAAAATAGAACGATTATCTGTAGCTCCACTAATTGGGGAGGCAATGCTTAGAATAAGTGAAGAACGTTCCGTTTCTTGCCTTTTTGAGCAAAGCCTTCCAATTAGCGCATAAAAATAGCTGTTTTTAAGTAAAATAATACTTGCTTTTATAGCAACAAAAGGCTTAAATGCGTGGTTGCTAGTCTATTGGGTTATTTGATTCTTTTAGATTTAGCAATTTTAGGTTTGTCCGATGCTTTTCAATCGCACCCCTGGAGGCGGTGAAAATAGTCATCAACAAATCTTTAGTTTTTTGTGAATTAAATTAGTTTTAAGGATTTAAAAAAATGGAAAAAATTCAATTAGAAGCAAAGACGCGTGAGGGAGCCGGCAAGGGGGTGGCCCGTGCGTTGCGTCGCGAAAAAAGAATACCTGCTGTAATTTATGGCGGTAAGGAAGCCCCAGTAATGATTTCTATAGAAGGTCGCTTATTGATAAAAGCCCTAAATAAAGGTGGTTTTTTCACTCAGCTATGTGAACTAAACGTAGATGGCAAAGAACATTTAGTTCTTGCCCGTGATGTTCAACTTGACCCAGTTTTGGATTTACCAATGCATGCTGACTTTATGCGCGTTACTGAAAGAACTAAAATAAAAGTCAATGTTCCAATTAGCTTTATTAACCAAGATAAATCTGTTGGTCTTAGCCGTGGAGGGCTACTAAATATCGTCCATTACAATGTTGAAGTTATGTGTCGCGCCACCAATATACCAGAATCTTTGGAAGTCGACCTAGACGGTAGTGAAATGGGTGATGCTATTCCGTTTAGCTCAATTACACTTCCAGATGGTGTAAGTGCTACATTGGCAGAAGATGAAACTATCGCAACAATTGCGGCACCTGCTGCGGTTAGGTCTGCGGGTGATGCTGCTGATGAAAGTGAAGGTGAAGAAAACGCAGAAGATAGCGATAGCACCGAAAATACTGAGGAAAGCAACTCTTAAAAAAATAAATAACTTTAGAACTGTTCTATGCAATGAATGCAAATAGTTTATTTATGTTAGTTGGGCTTGGAAATCCCAGTAAAAAACATTCTCTAAATAGACATAATGTCGGATTTATGGCGATGGATAGAATTATTCATCGCTATAATTTTTCTGAGTGGAAAAAAAAATTTAAAGGTCTTTATTCACAAGGAACAATTGATAGCAATAAAATATTGGCTTTAAAACCCGCTACTTTTATGAATTTATCTGGTGAATCTGTACTATCTATGGCCAGTTTTTATAAAATTCCTCCACAAAATATAATCGTATTTTACGATGAGCTGGATATTAAAGTGGGAAGATTGAAAATTCAAACTGGTGGCGGGAATAACGGACATAATGGATTAAAATCAATTGATAGTCATATAGGAAAAAACTATACAAAGGTCAAAATAGGTATAGGGCGTCCACAAAATAAAGAAGATGTGGCAAAATATGTACTAAGCGATTTCACAAAATCTGATATAGAGATAATTTATCCCTTACTAGATAATATTTCAGCCGAAATTAACCTATTGCTAGAAGGTATGTATGATAAATTTACAAATAATATATTTAAATAGTAAGGCAATATAAAAATGACAAACAACAATGATTGGCAAAAATTACAAGATGATATTGAAGAATTTACAACAGCTGTTTTTAAAGAAGCAACTGTTAAAACTAAAATGTTACATTTAAAAGAAGAAATCGATGAAGTAATTGCCAAACCTAAAGATAAGCATGAATGGGCAGATTGTTTGATTTTATTGCTTGATGCAGCAAGAATTGCAGGACTAAATACAGAAGATTTACTTATTTCAGCAAATGAAAAAATGGCTATAAATAAAAAAAGAAACTGGGGTGAGCCAGACAAAAGCAGTATTGTTAGACATATATAGACAATTCAAAAGATATTTTTTATTTTACTACCAATTATATAAAAAATCTTTACGATAATTAAAGCTCCCCAGCTCTAGATTTACTAAAATATAATTTTACAAAATCTTAAATAAAATAAAGTGGGATAACTGTCTTAGTAATTTTAAAAATAGCTATAAAATCAATAAGAAATAACAGTTAAATAATTTTATAGAGAATTATATATTATCTACAAAATTTTTGTTTATTTACAAATTTTAATGTTATTTCTGTGGCTCTCTTTTGGGCTTCACTATCTTCTTTAATAACGGTTGTATTTGCATTTGCTAATATTCTAGCAACACCCAAAGATGCGCCCGATGGACTTTCTTTAGCAAAAAATTTAATTGCTTCTAAAAATAATTCTCCTCTGCGAGCTGTGAGGGCATCTTGATTTTTATCTAATACAATACAGCCAGCTTTTGCCATTTCAGCAAATTTTCTATTTGCGCTTCTTATTGCATCTATGTTGGGAGTGGGTTTACCATTTATTTTTGCATCAATATAAAGCGCAGCATTATAGCCGTCATCATCAATTCTAGTAAAGGCATTATGATATAGTAATTTTTTTTGAGTATATTTCTTATCTTTTGCCATTTGTACTGCAGCATGAATTGCCATATAGCTTGCATCTATTTCTCTTTCTATTGTAGGCAGTTTTTTATTTTCATCACTACAATGTCTAAGTTCATGCAAAATAGTTGATTTTCTTTGGTCAACGCCAAAATTATCCATGTCATCTTGAAAAGAACTATCTTCCTTTTTTTGTATTGATATTTGACAGTTAAATCTTAGTTTTAAATCTGTTATTGATATTCCTTGAGGGTTAGCATATCCATAAAAATTAATATCTTTATATATACCCAACATAAATAATGGAATATTAGGAAACTCAGTAAATTTATGAATATTATAGGCAAAAGAGCCAATTTCTCTTACATTGATAGCCTTACCTTTAACGCCTAACTCCTCCATAATTTCAGTGTCAATATTGTTGTCTTCCAAATATTCTTCTGCCTTTGGAAATAACAAACTAGTTGTAGGGGCAACCCCAAGTATAAAACTAAGAAAAATCGGCGCTTGATATTTACTTAGAGGAAAAAATGCAAATTGTGCCAACCATTTGGCAGCAGAGCCAATTTTTTTGCCTGATAATTGATTAAATTTACCTTTAAGAGATTTCAAACCAAATTTTTCTTTTTTCTCCATACCCAAAATGCCTTAGTAATCGTCAAATTATCAATGTAGCCTAACATAAAAATTCTCCCAAGTCAAGTTATATGTAAAGTGCCATATCGAGATATAGCTATATTGTGAAAATATTTTTTACTTACGCATTTTTTTTGCAAGAGCTTTTGCCATATCTCTTACATCTTTGGCGCTATCTGCGCCTTTGGCGCGGTTGTAAATTAAAGCAACAATCTGGCAGTTATCCTCAGTATATCCTTTATTACTATCTTTGCGATCAATAGATGGCGACCAAGGACTTGCTTGCCCTTTACCACCACTATTTTCATTAAAATCAAATTTTATATCAGTTTGAGCACACTTGCCTTTCTTTAAAGCTTTTTCAATAAACTCTTTACTAAGGGAAAATTCTAAACCCTTATCATAAGCACGCTGTTTTGCATTGTGGTATAGAGAGTTAGTTTTTTTTTGAATTTTCTTAAGCCACATTTCTTCTTTATCTGTTTTTTTATTTGTCATTTTATTTTTAGCCTTTCGTGACTTTTATATTATTAAATTTAAAATTTTGGTCTGTTGCGGTGCTTATTTCTTAAAAAAGCTTTAGCTTTTTCCCTTCTATCATCACGCTCTTTTAAAATTTTCATTTTTTTTTCTATTTCCTGTTGTTTTTCGCGTTCCAGCCTATCTTCTAATCCTTGAAACGAATTTGCTAAAATATTAGATATTTTTACAAGGGATAAATCTCTAACTAGCTCATCTCTGCTTTTTGAGGTAGATATTTTTATATCTTTACCTGCTATATCTTCATGTTTTTTTAAAAAATATATTGCCTCTAATAAAAAAACAGAAATGTATCTTGCCCGTCCACTTTTAATGGCATCTTCCAAGCCAAATTCATCTAATAATTCTTCCGTAGCGTTAATATCACGCTTAACAGCAGCCTCGTTATAACAGTGAAGTATAGAAAGAGAATCAAAAATCATTTCTCTTAATTCAGAAATAGAATAACTGTATTTAGGTAAGTCAGTCATTAGTTTTTCCAATAAAAATTTTGTAACTTCAACAGTTATACAGAAAAAAACTTCAAATTGCAAATTTTGCTGATTACTTTATATTGATATAAAATTTAAATATAGGGGATACAGCTGTGAATAACCGTAAATATAACTGTAATATTGAAAAGCATCTACCTTTTATATATCCAGACAAATCAAATGTTAGAGTTAGTTTTGAATTTTTTCCTCCAAAAACAGAAGCTATGGAAAACGGCTTGTGGGAAGCTATAGATATTTTAAGTAAATTTAGACCAGAATTTTTCTCAGTTACCTATGGCGCTGGTGGCACAACTAGAGAGCGTACTCACAAAGCAGTAATAGATATTCAAAATAAAACAAATATAAAAGCCGCAGCTCACCTAACATGCATAGGGGCAAGTAAGAAAGAAATTGATGAAATTGCAAAAAAATATTGGAAGGAAGGAATAAAACATATAGTTGCCCTTAGAGGGGACACTCCAAAAATAAAGGAAAAATACATACCAAAGCCAAGCGGTTATGCATATGCATCTGATTTAGTTTTAGGGTTAAAAAATATAGCTGATTTTGAAATTACCGTTGCGGGTTATCCAGAAACTCACCCAGAGGCTATATCTCCAGAGGCTGATTTAGACAACATGAAACGTAAAATTGATGCAGGGGCAAATAGAATAATTACCCAATATTTTATTGACCCAGAATTATTTTTACACTATCGAGATAAATTAAGGGATAGAGGAATAAATGTACCGATTATAGCTGGTATCTTGCCAGTTACTAACTTTAAAAAGCTTTTAGAATTTTCTGCTTTATGTAATACCTCTATACCCAAATGGATGTATAGTATATTTGAAAATTTAGACAATAGCCCCAATACAACCAAACTAATTGCTGCAACCATTGCAGCTGAGCAATGTAAAATTCTATATCAAAATGGTGTTAGTGATTTTCATTTTTATACTCTAAACAGAGCAGAGCTATCAGCTGCTATATGCCAAATGCTAGGACTTAGGGCAGACAATCAAAAAGAATAAATAATTAGCTTAATTATTATCACCATTGCTGAGTTTATTTTTAATTATTTTATTCATAACTACACTAGCTGTCAGGTCGCCGGTCACATTTATAGTTGTTCGGCACATATCCAATATTCTATCAACCCCAAGTATCATTGCAACACCTGCGGGGGCAACACCTATATTAGTTAGAATTGTCGCCAAAATTACTAGCCCCACCCCTGGCGTTCCTGGTGAGCCAATTGATGCACCAATAATTGTAATAGATAAAATAATGGTCTCAACAAATGAAAGCTCAATACCAAAAATCTGCACTAAAAATAAGGCTGCAATTACTTGATAAATTGCAGTGCCGTCCATATTGATGGTTGTGCCTAGTGGAATTATGAAATTTGCAATATCTTTTCTTATTTTTAATTTCTCGATAGCTATTTTTAAAGTGAGGGGCATGGTCGCAGCCGAGCTTGAAGATGAAAAAG
>JALTWL010000160.1 GCA_027047045.1 Micavibrio sp. | reverse complement strand
CTAAATAAAAAAGCAGAAAAAGAGCTAATAGACCCGCTTATCGGTAGAGAGGCAGAAATTGAAAGAACAATACAAGTTCTTTGTCGCAGAACAAAAAATAATCCACTCTTAGTTGGTGATTCAGGTGTTGGTAAAACTGCAATAGCCGAAGGGCTTGCTTTGAATATTGTTAAAAACAATGTTCCAGATGTGCTAAAAAATTCAACAATTTTTGCTCTTGATATGGGGGCGTTGCTTGCTGGCACAAGATATAGAGGTGATTTTGAAGAACGATTAAAAGCAGTTATAAAAGCCTTAGAAAATCATGAAGATGCAATATTATTTATTGATGAAATTCACACAATTATTGGTGCTGGTGCTACTTCTGGCGGCGCAATGGATGCATCTAATTTATTAAAACCATCACTTGCAGAAGGAGAGCTTCGCTGTATTGGCTCAACCACATATAAGGAATATCGTAATAATTTTGAAAAAGACAGAGCCCTTGTTAGACGTTTCCAAAAAATTGATATAAAAGAGCCAAGCACCGCAGATACAATAAAAATATTGCATGGCCTTATAAAATACTATGAAGAACATCACAAAGTTAAATATACATCTGAGGCAATAAAGGCGGCTGTTACCCTATCACAAAAATATATCCATGACAGAAAACTCCCCGACAAAGCAATAGATGTGATTGACGAGGCTGGCGCTTTACAAAGGTTAAAAACTACAAAGGCCAAAAAGAAAGTAATTGATACAAAGGAAATAGAAGAAGTAGTTGCAAAAATTGCCAGAATACCCGCAAAAACGGTTAGTAGCGATGATAAAAAAGCCCTTGCCCATCTTGAACGTGATTTAAAAACAATGGTATTTGGGCAAGATGCGGCCATTGAAATAGTATCAAAGGCAATAAAACTCTCAAGGGCAGGGCTTCGAGAAACAGAAAAACCGATTGGTTGCTATTTATTCACAGGACCAACTGGGGTTGGCAAGACTGAGATTGCAAAACAGCTTTCCATGACACTTGGAATTGAGCTAATACGCATTGATATGTCGGAATATATGGAACAACATGCTGTATCAAGGCTAATTGGTGCGCCTCCTGGATATGTTGGCTTTGACCAAGGCGGAGTTATGACAGATGCAGTTGATCAAAATCCACATTGCGTATTGCTATTAGATGAAATAGAAAAAGCCCACAAAGATATATTCAATATATTATTACAAATAATGGATTATGGTAAATTAACAGACAATAACGGTAAGAGCGTTGATTTTAGAAATGTAATTTTAATTATGACCAGTAATGCTGGCGCGACTGAACTTGCAAAAAATCCTGTTGGCTTTGAAAGATATGACAGAGCAGGCGAAGATGCAGAGGTAATTGAAAAAACCTTTACCCCTGAATTTAGAAATAGACTGGACGCTATTGTTCCATTTAACAATCTTACAACTGATATAATTGGACGAATTGTTGATAAATTTATTATGGAGCTTGAAGCACAACTCGAAGATAGAAATGTTATTATAAAATTGAATAATAAAGCAAGAAGGTGGCTTGGCAAAAAAGGCTATAGCCACAGCATGGGAGCAAGACCACTTGCCCGCACCATACAAAAAGAAATAAAAGAGCCTCTTGCAGAGGAAATTTTATTTGGCAAACTTACCCAAGGTGGCATAGTCAAAATTGGGCTTAAAAATGATAAGCTAACATTTAGCTATGAGGCATTTAATAAAAACAGTCACCCAAAAACAAAATCTGCAAAGAAGCCTAAAAAAGAAACAGTTAAATAATATAAATTTTTTATATTTTTAATTGTCGAAATTATGCTATATTTTCTCCGTTAATTTAAGGAGTTATAGCCAGATGAAAACAACAAACGAAGTTCGCAAATATTTTCTTGATTATTTTAAAAAAGAGGGACATGAAATAGTCCCCTCTTCTCCTCTAATCCCGCATAATGACCCAACTCTTATGTTTACAGCGGCAGGAATGGTGCAATTTAAAAATGTTTTTACAGGACAAGAAAAACGCGACTATAAAACTGCAACCTCCTCACAAAAATGTGTAAGGGCTGGCGGTAAGCATAATGATTTAGAAAATGTTGGCTATACTACTCGCCACCATACTTTTTTTGAAATGCTTGGCAATTTTTCATTCGGTGATTATTTTAAAGAGCGGGCAATTGAGCTTGCTTGGAATTTAGTCACAAAAGACTTTGGCCTTGCAAAAGATAGATTACTTGTAACTGTATATCACACAGATGATGAGGCCTTTAATATTTGGAAGAAAATAAGTGGTTTTTCTGACGATAAAATAATTAGAATTGCAACTAAGGATAATTTTTGGTCGGCGGGTGATACTGGCCCTTGTGGACCTAGCACAGAAATATTCTATGATAATGGCAAACATATCCAAGGCGGACCACCTGGCACAGCTGAAGAAGATGGCGACAGATTCGTTGAAATTTGGAATTTAGTCTTTATGCAATATGACCAAATCAGTAAAGATGAAAGAATTAACCTTCCCAATCCATCAATAGACACAGGTATGGGGCTTGAAAGAATATCTACAATTTTACAAGGCTCATATGACAATTATGATATTGATATTTTTAGAAATATTATCAATTTAAGTGCATCTCTTACCAATAGCGAGCCTAACGGTGAATTTAAAATATCCCACAGGGTAATTGCCGACCATTTGCGGGCATCTGCCTTTTTAATTGCTGACGGCGTTTTGCCTTCAAATGAAGGACGTGGCTATGTACTTCGCAGAATTATGCGTCGTGGCATGCGCCATGCTCATATATTAGGGGCGAAAGAACCGCTTATGTATAAGCTACTTCCTAGCTTGACTGAAACTATGGGCGATGCTTACCCAGAATTGCACAGGGCAGATGCTCTTATTTCTGAAACTCTTAAATTAGAAGAAATGCGCTTTAAACAAACGCTAGACAAAGGGCTTGCTCTGCTTGAGGCAGAAACAGCAAAACTAGATGCAAACACACCTTTAAGTGGTGAGGTTGCCTTCAAGCTCTACGATACTTATGGCTTTCCACTTGACCTGACAGAAGATGTACTCAGACGAGAGCAAAATAGAGAAGTTGACACAGAAGGCTTTAATAAAGCAATGGCGGGGCAAAAAGAAACAGCAAGAAAAGCTTGGAAGGGCTCTGGCGAGGCCGCAACAGAGGAGCTTTGGTTTGAAATTAAAGACAAATTTGGCACGACTGAATTTGTCGGCTATAACATATTAGAAACTGAGGGTAAGATACTGGCGATAATAGATGAAAACGGTGATATTGTTGACAAAATATCTGAAAGTAATATTGCCTATATAGTTACAAACCAAACACCATTTTATGCGGAAAGTGGCGGACAAGTAGGCGATACTGGCGAAATCTTTGACAATGATGGTAACCATGCAAAAGTGCTCGATGTTCAAAAGAAATTAGGAGCAGTTTTTGTCCACAAAATCAAACAAATATCTGGTGAATTTAAAACAGATATGAATGTATATATGGCATTAGATAATAATAGAAGACAGGATATAAAATGTAATCACTCAGCAACCCACCTGCTAAATGCAGCGCTTAGATGTAATTTAGGGGAACATATAGCGCAAAAAGGCTCTTTAGTTGACGCAGAGAAGCTAAGATTTGACATTAGCCACCCAAAAGCCCTAACAGAAGACGAAATCAAAAAAATAGAGCTAGATGTTAATAAAAAAATAAGGCAAAACACAAAAACATCAACAAAAATAATGCCACTTGATGATGCTCGCAAGGCTGGCGCTGTTGCTATGTTTGGTGAAAAATATGACAGCGAAGTGAGAGTTGTATCAATTGGTGAAAGTGGTGAAGAACAAATGCCCTACTCTATGGAGCTGTGCGGAGGCACTCACGTTGAAAGAACAGGGGAAATCGGTGTCTTTAAAATAATCTCAGAAAGTGCCGTGTCGGCTGGAGTTAGAAGAATTGAGGCCGTCACTGGTAGAGCCGCTTTTGAATATCTGTCTAACCAATCAAAATTAGTAAAACTCACAGCAGAAAAACTAAAAACAAGCGAAGATGAACTTACAAATAGGATAGATAGCCTAATTGCCGACAAAAAGAAATTGGAAAAAGAAGTCACAAATATACGAAGAAAACTTGCAACTGTGGGTGATGTTGCGCAAGAAGGTGCAAATGATAGTAATGTAAAAAATATAAATGGTATTCCTTTTGCCGCTAGGGTTATCAATGATATTCCACCAAAAGAGCTAAAACCAATGGCAGATGAAATGAAAAAACAGCTAGGAAGTGCTGTTATTACCTTAATTGCGGTCAATGACGGCAAAGCATCTTTGGTCGTTGGTGTAACAGATGACTTAACGGAAAAGGTAAATGCAGTTGATTTGGTTAGAATAGGCGCAGAAAAACTTGGCGGTAAAGGTGGCGGCGGTCGTCCAGATATGGCGCAGGCAGGCGGTCCAGATGCCAGTCTTGCAAGTGATGCGATAGATGCCAT
>JALTWL010000159.1 GCA_027047045.1 Micavibrio sp. | reverse complement strand
TTTTTTGCCAAAGCCTGAATATCTATAAAATACTGGCAAATGAGTAATTGCAATTCCAACCTTGCTCGCCGCATTTATAATAGCGTCCGACATCTCCGTTATATTTTGGTAATGCCTGCCACCCTTGTCATGATGTAAATAATGGAACTCACCAATATTGCTATAACCTGCCTTTAACATTTCAAGATAAAGATAAGAGGCAATATCGCTAACATCATCTGGGCTTAGCTGATTTGCAAATTTATACATTAGCTCTCGCCATGTCCAAAAACTGTCATTTATAGAGCTTTTATATTCTGTCATTCCAGCCATTGCCCGTTGAAAAGCATGTGAGTGAATATTGCTCATAGCAGGCAAAGCTATATCCAGTATTTCATTTGCACCACTTGCCTTTGTATTTTTTTTAATGGAAGTAATAAGCCCTGTTGCCTCATCAATAGTAATTAAGACATTTTCTTGCCAAATATCGCCGATTAGCGCTGTTTTTGCAAAAATAGTTGTCATTTTAAGCCTTCCGTATAATAATTGAGCTTTAATTATATATGTTAGGGATAAATCATGTGGAATTCAATCTGGATAAATACAAATTTGCTTACCATGACAAAAGAGGACGAATATAGCATTATAAAAAATGCTGCCATTGCCTCTAACAGTGATGGTAAAATTGCTTGGCTTGGCAAAATGTCAGAGCTAAAACAGCCAATAGAAAATCTCGCCTATAATATCTATGATTTAGAAGCAAAATTTTTAATGCCTGCTTTTATAGATTGCCATACCCATATCGTTTATGCCGGTAGTCGGGCAAATGAGTTTGAAATGCGACTAGAAGGCGTAAGTTATGAAGAAATTGCCCAAAAAGGTGGTGGGATTATATCAACTGTAAGTGCTGTGCGTGCAGCAAGTGAAGACGAATTATTTGAGGCAAGTATAAATAGGATAAAAAAAGCAATTAGATATGGTAGCGCAGCTTTTGAAATAAAATCAGGCTATGGACTTGACCTAGAAAATGAAGAAAAAATGTTAAAAACTGCCCTTAGAATAGAAAAAAAATTTGGAATTAAAATCCAAAAAACCTTTTTAGGCGCGCACGCCCTACCGCCAGAATTTAAGGGTAGGGCAGATGCATATATAGAATATGTAACAGATGAAATGCTCCCCAAACTAGCGGAAAAAAGGCTAATTGACACCGTTGATGGCTTTTGTGAGAATATAGCCTTTTCTGCCCAGCAAATAGAAAGGCTATTTAAGCAGGCAAAAGAGCTAAATATACCCATCAAATTACATACAGAGCAACTTTCTAATCAAGGTGGAGCAAAATTAACTGCCAAATATGGTGGGCTTTCCGCTGACCATTTAGAATATATAGATGAAGACGGGGTAAAAGAAATGGCAAAATTTGGCACAGTTGCAGTTTTACTTCCATCTGCATTTTATTTTTTACGCGAAACACAAAAACCGCCAATTGAGTTATTTAGAAAATATCGTGTCCCAATGGCAATTGCAACTGATTGTAATCCTGGCTCATCACCAATATTGTCTTTACCGCTTGTGATGAATATGGCTTGCACTCTATTTCAAATGACACCATTTGAGGCGTTAAAAGCAGTTACAATCAATGCTGCAAGGGCGCTTGGCTGGCAAGACATAGTTGGTAGTCTTGAAATTGGCAAAGATGCTAGTTTTTCAATATTTGACATTAAAGAGCCAGCCGAGCTTAGCTATCTAATTGGCAGTGACAGTTGCCACAGCATTGTTTTGTGTGGGCAAAATCTTCGCTTTGAAAATAATTAAAAATACCATTGATTGTTTTTTTTAGAGTTTTTTGTAATATTTTAGCCTTATCTTCCGTGTACGCGTACAGAGAAGTTTCTTCCATATAGTTTTTTTGTGATATTTCCATTTGTAATGTATATATATTATCGGCAGCAGAGCTGTAATTTCTTGTAATATAACCACCAATAAAACGTCCATTTACCGCATAGCTAAACGGACTTTTTTCCATTACGTCAATAATTTTTCTCTCTAACTCTTGCGGACAAGTAGTTGAATTTGCCGTTCCTAAATTCAAATCTGCTAGCCTGCCTTCAAATAGTAAAGGCAGTTTAGATTTAATTGAATGTGCATCATATAAAATTGTGTAGCCAAATTTTTCTTGTAGGGATATGATAGTTTTTCCTAACATATCATGATATGGTTGCCAGTAATTTTTTACACGGGCTTCTATATCATTTTCTGTAAGCAAGAAATCGTCTTTATATATATTATCACCCGTAAAAGTTTTCTCTGGAATGAGCCCCGTTGTTCTGCGGTTTTTATATAGCTGTTCATTGCTTGGTGGGCGGTTTAGGTCAATTACATATCTTGAATAATTTGCCTTTATAATATTTACCCCCAAATCTTTGGCAAAGCCATATAGTCTATCCACATAAAAATCGGTGTCTGGTACAGCAAGGGCGCTGTCTGTCATATATTTTGCAATATCTTCGGGGATATATGCTCCTGCATGTGGGATAGATATTATTAGTGGACTCTCACCTTTTGTAAATTCAAAAATATCCATATTTAAATATATCCTTATCAACCACAAGAAGGCAAAAGCCCGCTTGGCATCATTTTTACAAATATATCACTTCTTCTAACCAGATTTGCGGCGCGTCTTATATCAGGAGCAAAATAATGGTCTTTGTTATATGGGTCTACCTGCTTGCGTACTAATTTCATAACTTTCTGTAACTTGGGAGAAGTCTTTAAAGGCGCGTGAAATTCCACCCCCTGCACCGCTGCAATTAGTTCAATGCCAACAATATTTGCCGTATTTTTCACCATATCTATAAGCCGTCTTGCCCCGTAAGTTGCCATTGATACGTGGTCTTCTTGATTAGCAGAAGTGGGAAGACTATCAACAACGGATGGAAAGCTAAGAGATTTATTTTCACTTGCAAGCGCAGCTGCCGTTACATGCGCAATCATAAAGCCAGAATTCATACCTGCATCTTGTACTAAAAATGGTGGCAGTCCTGAAATTTTGCTGTCTATTAGCATAGCAATTCGCCTTTCACTCATCGCCCCTATCTCAGCCACCGCAATTGCAAGCCCATCAGCGGCAAAGCCAACTGGCTCAGCGTGAAAATTACCGCCTGAAAAAACTTCTTCACTATCGGAAAAAATTAATGGATTGTCGGTAACCGCATTGGCTTCCCTCTCTAAAATACCAGCTGAATGGCGAATTTGGTCTAAACAAGCCCCCATTACTTGTGGTTGACATCTAAGACTGTAGGGGTCTTGAACTTTATCGCAGCCGTCTTTATGAGATTTTCGTATTTCACTATTTTTAAGTAAATCTCTATAAATATCTGCTATTGCAATTTGACCTTTTTGTCTTCTAACTTCATGTATTTTACGGTTAAAGGGAGCGTCGCTTCCCCTAACCGCATCTATTGCAAGCGCACCTGCAACTGTTGCCCCCGCAAAATTTTCTTCTGCCATAAATAACCCTCTAAGAGCAAGAGCAGTTGTTACTTGCGTGCCATTTAGCAGGGCAAGCCCTTCTTTTGGGGCAAGTTCAATATTTTTTATGCCAAATTTTTGCTGTACGTCTTTTACTAGATGTACTTCTCCATTTACACGTACACGTCCAACCCCCAGCATGGGAAGTGCCATATGGGCAAGTGGTGGTAAATCGCCAGATGCGCCAACAGAGCCTTTTTCTGGAATACAAGGGTAAATTTCACTATTATAAAGATATAATAAAAAATCAACTATATCACGCCTAACCCCAGAATAGCCTTGGGCAAGTGCATTTATTTTTAAAACCAAGATGAGCCTTACAATTGCATCTGATAGAAAATTGCCAACTCCTGTTGCGTGCGATAAAACTAAATTGCGTTGTAATTCACTTAACTTGTCAGAGCTAATTGAAATTTTAGCAAGTTCACCAAAGCCTGTATTTATGCCATATACAGTTTTACCACTATCAATAACATCTGTAACTAAAGCCTCACTTTTTGCCATATTCTCATAAGCAGAGCTGTCTAACTCTATGGGGATATGTTTTGTGAATATTGCCCTTAGTTCAGCAAGGCTTAGCTCACCTGCTTTTATTATTATTTTATCCATTTTTCACCCAAATTTAGCTAATCAATCATCGGTAATTTTAAATTTTTTTCCTTAGCGCACTCAATCGCAATATCATAGCCAGCGTCCGCATGTCGCATAACTCCTGTTGCGGGGTCGTTTGTTAACACTCTTTTTAGTCTTTTTGCTGCATCTTCTGTGCCGTCTGCAACAATTACTACACCTGCATGTTGCGAATATCCCATGCCAACCCCACCGCCATGGTGAAAAGATACCCAGCTCGCGCCACCTGCCGTGTTTAAAAGAGCGTTCAATATTGCCCAGTCAGAAACAGCATCACTGCCATCTAGCATGCCTTCTGTTTCTCTATTGGGACTAGCAACTGAACCACTATCCAAATGGTCACGTCCAATAACGATTGGTGCTTTTAATTCACCAGATGCCACCATTTCATTAAAAGCAAGCCCTAGTTTTGCCCTATCACCAAGTCCAACCCAACAAATTCTAGC
>JALTWL010000158.1 GCA_027047045.1 Micavibrio sp. | reverse complement strand
CGTAATTGGGGTTGCATCTTGCAGATGAGTTCTACCTATTTTTATAATGTCAGTAAATTCTTTTTCTTTGGCGCGCAGAGCTGTAAACAAATGTTTAAGCGCGGGTATTAAATGATTTTCTATTTGCTCAACTGCAGCAATATGCATAGCGGTTGGAAAACTGTCATTCGATGATTGCCCTAAATTACAGTGGTCATTTGGGTGGACTGGGTCTTTTGAGCCTATCTTACCACCTAAAATTTCAATTGCTCTGTTGGCAATTACCTCATTTGCATTCATATTTGTTTGAGTGCCAGAGCCAGTTTGCCAAACAACAAGTGGAAAATTATCGTCTAATTTACCTTCTATTACCTCATCTGCGGCTTTAACAATTGCATCTCCTATTTTTTTATCTAAAATACCAAGCTCCATATTGGCCAGTGCAGCTGCTTTTTTTTGAATGCCAAAGGCACGAATTAGTGGCAGAGGCATGGTTTCCCCGCCAATTTTAAAATTTTGCAAAGAACGTTGAGTTTGTGCACCCCAATATTTATCACTTGGAACTTCAAGCTCCCCCATTGCGTCTGTTTCGATGCGACTAGTATTTGTCATTGCTATTTTCTCCATTAAAGCCCAAATTTCATAAAATTTTAATAAATAGATGCTATACCTTTTTGAACTACAAGTAAATATGATTGAGCTTAAATATGGGAATCCATTTTAGTGAAATAGAAGAAATTGGTGGCCTGAATAAAGATAAAACAAGGCAACTAGCACAGGAACTATGGGGACTTGCTAGCGATATAGATGGTATAGATAGACAAAAAATAGAAGATGTTTTAGTCAAATATGGTGATATTAGTATTGAAAATTTAAAAGACGCAGGATGGCTAGATAGTCCAGAAGACGCTGCAAAACGTGGCATTGTAGAAGGTAAATTTAGCTTTTCAAATAAAACTGGTGCAATTGCAAATGCTCCTAAAGAAGAACGCATGCGTTTTGATGAAGCAATTGAGCAAATAAAAACAGTAGTTGAACGCCTAAATAATGCTCCCGATGAAATAGAGGGAATTAGGATAAATAATATGTATCTGTATGGTAGCTCAATTCGTGATAACAATACACGTGATACAATTGGCGATATAGATTTAGCTGCAGATTTTGGCTTTGATAAAAGATATGATGATATGGAGAGAGAAGAATGTGTAAAAATTGCAAAAAAACTGTGGAATGAAGTAATAGCTAAAGGTGATGAGCGTTTACAAATAGGAACAGTTAACGGTTTGATAGAGATGCCAAACACAGTAGATAGACCATTTGGAATTATAACTATTTGGCAAAATAAAAATTTTAACGGCACAAGCCTAACACGTTCAGAACAAGAAGCAATTAAAGAAAGAGAACAAGTTACAATAGCAAATAACTCAAGAGCCAAAATAGTAAGTGAAAGTTTAAAAGCAAAAAACCTTAGTAGATTTACTCGAGAACCTGTTAAAACTAAGCCTAAAAAAACGGCTAAGCACAAAATAAACCCCTCTCAAACAAATAAAAACTCTTTATAAAATCTACAAAATAATGCATAATCTATTTTTATTAACTATTTTAAGTGAGTCATAGTGAAAAATGCTAGATAAAGTTTTTGATGCCAAATCCATTGAAGAAAAATATTACAAACGTTGGGAAGAAAGCGGAATTTTCGCTTGTAATCCTGATAGCAACAAAAAGCCCTATACAATACCAATGCCACCACCAAATGTAACGGGTTCGCTGCATATGGGGCATGCTTTGACTATGACTTTACAAGATATTTTAACTAGATACCGTCGCATGCAAGGTGATGATATGCTGTGGCAACCAGGCACAGACCATGCTGGTATTGCAACACAAATGGTGGTTGAAAGACAGTTAGATGAACAAGGGATATCTAGACATGATTTAGGTAGAGAAAAATTTTTAGAAAAAGTTTGGGAATGGAAAGAAAAGTCAGGCAACACCATTACAAAGCAGCTCAGAAAACTGGGGGCTACACCAGACTGGGAACGTGAGCGTTTTACAATGGATGTTGACCTTTCAAAAGCAGTTAAAAAAGTCTTTGTTCAACTCTACAATGAAGAACTGATTTATAAAGACAAGCGCCTAGTAAACTGGGACCCTAAGTTGCACACAGCAATATCAGACCTAGAAGTTGAACAAAAAGAAACAAAAAGCCATATGTGGCATTTCAAATATCCGCTTGCAGGTGACAGTAGTAAATTCATAATTGTTGCAACAACAAGACCAGAAACTATACTGGGAGATACTGGGATTGCTGTTCACCCAGATGATGAAAGATATAAAGATTTAGTTGGTGAAAAAGCAATTTTGCCAATTGTAAATAGAGAAATCCCAATAGTTGCTGATGAATATGCTGACCCTGAACAAGGCAGTGGCGCCGTTAAGATTACTCCTGCTCATGACTTTAATGACTTTGAAGTTGGTAAACGCTGTAATTTAGATATAATCAATATATTTGATAGAGATGCACGCCTAAATGAAAATGTGCCAGAAAAATATAGAGGTTTAGACAGATTTAAGGCAAGAGATACTATTGTGGCAGAAATGGAAGAGCTTGGACTTCTAGAAAAAGTGGAGGAACATGTATATCAACTTCCATATGGTGACCGCTCTGGCGTTGTGATTGAGCCATTTTTAACCGACCAGTGGTATTGCGATGCTGTAACGCTTGCAAAACCTGCAATTGAGGCGGTTGAGAGTGGTAAAACAGAATTTGTTCCTAAAAATTGGGAAAAAACATATTTTGAATGGATGCGAAATATTCAACCTTGGTGTATTTCTCGCCAACTTTGGTGGGGTCATAGAATACCTGCTTGGTATGATAAGGAGGGCAATATATTTGTCGCAGAAAGCCTAGCAGAAGCCCAAAAACAAGCAGGTGAAGATGTAGAACTTACCCAAGATGAAGATGTGCTAGACACTTGGTTTTCATCTGCGCTTTGGCCATTTTCAACTCTGGGCTGGCCTGATAAAACAAAAGAACTCGATAAATACTATCCCGCTGATGTTCTAATTACAGGCTTTGATATTATATTCTTTTGGGTTGCTAGAATGATGATGATGGGACTACATTTTATGGGCGATGTTCCATTTAAAAAAGTATATATCCATGCGCTTGTTCGTGATGAACACGGACAAAAAATGTCAAAATCAAAAGGCAACATCGTTGACCCACTAGACACCATAGAAAAATATGGTGCTGATGCGCTTAGATTCACCCTAACAGCCCTTGCCGCCCAAGGGCGGGATATTAAGCTTTCCGAGAGCAGAATTGAAGGCTATCGAAATTTTGCAACAAAACTTTGGAACGTTGCTAGATATTGCGAAATGAATGAATGTAAGCCTAAAGAAGGCTTCAGTCCTGCCGATTTGAAATTAACGGTTAATCGCTGGATTGTCAGTGAAGTTGCAAAACTTAGCCAAGATTGTGCAAAGGCTCTTGATAATTTTAGATTTAATGAGGCTGCAAATCTTATATATCAATTTGCTTGGGGAAGTTTTTGCGATTGGTATATTGAAATTACTAAGCCAGTTCTAAACGGCGATGATGAAGAAGCAAAGGCTGAGACCAGAGCAACCGCCGCATTTGTATTTGACGATATTCTTTTAATGCTAAATCCAATTATGCCATATATTACTGAGGAATTGCGTGCTCATTTACATGACAAAGACCCCAATGCTACTACCAAAGAAGATTGGCTAATTAGTGCAAATTGGCCAAAATTTGACGACAATGTAGTTGATAAGGGTGCCGTTGAAGAAATAGAACTTATAGTTAGGCTTATCACTACAATTAGAAGTGTAAGGGCAGATATGAATGTTCCACCTTCTGCTTTTATAAATATGCAATTGAAAGATGCAAGCGATAGGTTAAAACAAGTCGTAGAAGAAAATTCAGATATAATAAAACGTCTTGCCCGTCTAGACAGTATAGAATTTACAAATGCTGATGCTCCTAAGGGCTCTATTCAGGCGGTAATTGATGAGGCAACTATAATTCTGCCTATCGCAGATGTAATAGACATAAATGCAGAAAAAGAACGCTTACAAAAAGAAATTAAAAAAATATCAGATGATATTGCAAAAATTGAGAAAAAACTCTCAAATGAAAATTTCTTAAATAAAGCCCCTAAAGAAGTTGTCGAAGAGCAGAAAAACAGGAAGGCCGAAGCCGAGAAAATTAAAGAAAAGCTAAGCAGTGCTCTTAATCAACTTGAAGAAGTTGCTTAAATAAAGGTTTACTTGCGTATGATACATATAAAAGCACCAAATGACTATTCAGCCCACATTGAAGGTCGTAAATCTATATTTTTAGCTGGCTCAATTGAGATGGGCAAAGCTGATAGATGGCAAGATAAAATAGCAGATGAGCTAGCAAATGAAGATATTTTAATACTTAATCCCAGACGTGATAATTGGAATAGTAATTGGGAACAAAGCATAGATAATCCCAAATTTAAAGAACAAGTGGAATGGGAACTGCAGGCTTTAGAAGACGTAGATATAATATTTATGTATTTACAAGCAGGCACAATGTCGCCAATAAGCTTGCTTGAATTTGGAATATTCGTAAAAGCAGCCCCTAAAAAACTAATTGTTTGCTGTCCTGATGGTTTTTGGCGTAAAGGGAATATTGACATTACCGCGGCTAAATATGCTGTTCAAGTTTTTGATGAATTTCAAACAGCCCTAAGTAAGCTCAAAGAGCAGATTTATTCATAAAAATTATCCTTGCTAGGCTATATATGGTGGGGATAAAATACCCCTAAAGCACTATATCTAAAAGTTCTACCTACTATAGAAGCTTTAAAAGCTGTAAAAGATTTTATATTTATTCTTAAAATTATTTAGAATATTGATTTTCGCGCCTCAGAGGTGGTACCAATTGTTCAGACCAATTAGCAGCAATATTAAGATATTATCCGTTATAAATCATGCTGCTATCATATTCACTTTAAGGGGAAATTTTTTAAAATATACCTCATTTGGAGTGGCTCCATCTATCGACCTTTGCCGTCTATTGAGATATTTATTTTATGCCTACAAAGAACATTCGTAAATTCAAAACTAGTAAATTGACTGCCTTGGTCTGTATTGAAAATTATCGGAACTCCATAGTTTTCAATGGATAAATTCGATGAGTTTTATTGGCAATACTTGTTCTTGGAGCTTGATAAATCGTTGCATCTTTTCGGATTAAAGCCAAAGCAACATCGCGTTTAAACTTGGCTGTGTAGTTCTTTCTTATACTTGTCATTATTTGTTATCCTAACTCTTTTAAAGGTTATGGATAATATCTTAGCGCGTGGCCTGATTTTTTGGTTCTACCTCTAAATACCCCATATTTTAAAACGGGCTATATCTTATATGAGATTGAATAGGAGTTAAGTAAATAGCTTTCTCACAGGCGGGAGGCTTTTTTGCGTTCATGCGGGCAGAGATATTTTTTGCGAAGCCTAAGAGATTTTGGGGTAACTTCCAAAAGCTCATCATCATTTATATATGACATCATATCTTCTAAGGTCATTTTGCGTGGAGGAATAAGGGTAACTGCCTCATCAGAGCCAGAAGCTCTCACATTTGTTAATTTTTTACCTTTTAGCAGATTTATTTCTAAATCATTTTCTCTGTTATGTTCGCCAACTATCATTCCTTTGTATATTTGTGTTTGTGGCTCTACAAACATTGTTCCTCTATCTTGTAGATTAAATAGTGCATAAGCAACGGCTTTGCCCTGCTCAGTTGAAATTAAAGCGCCATTTCTTCTTTGTGGTATATCACCTTTGTATGGTACGTAGCTATGAAATATTCTATTTATAACCCCAGTTCCCCTTGTATCGGTCATAAATTGGCTTTGATATCCGATTAAACTGCGGGACGGAACAAGAAAAGTAATTCTAGTCTTACCACTACCAGAGGGACGCATATCTTCCATTGAGGCCTTTCTTTTTGTTAATTTTTCAATGACTATGCCTGTGTGTTCATCATCAACGTCAATTATGACTTCTTCTAGTGGTTCTAATTTTTGTCCATTTTCTTCTCTATATAGGACTCTTGGTCTTGAAACGGATAGTTCAAAGCCTTCTCTGCGCATAGTTTCAACCAAAACGCCAAGTTGCAATTCACCACGCCCACCAATATCAAAAGCATCTTTTTCATCACTTTCTTTAAAGGTAATGGCAACATTGCTTTCAGCCTCTGCTATTAGGCGTTCACGAATTAGAGTTGAGGTTACTTTTGTGCCTTCTGTTCCTGCAAGAGGTGATGTATTTACAGAAATTGTAATTGCCATAGTTGGTGGGTCAACTGGGGTTGCCTCTATAGGCTCTTTAATTTCAGGAGAGCCAATAGTATCGGCAACAGATGCGCCGACAAGCCCTGCGATACATATTATATCGCCTGTTTTAACTTCTTCTACTGGTACTTTATTTGTGCCCTCAAAGCTCATCAATTTTGTTAGCCTGCCAGTTTCAACGACTTCACCTTTGAGATTTAAAGCTTTAACAGGCGAATTTACCTTAATTGAGCCACTTATTACTCTACCTGTAAGACAACGCCCAAGATATGGGTCAGAATCCAGCAAAGTTGCAAGCATTGCAAATGGCTTATTAGTTTCAACTTGGGGGCTAGGTACATGTTTTAATATTAGCTCCATTAGAGGGGATATATTTTTTTTCTCATCTTCTAAGCTCTCAACTGCCCAGCCATCACGCCCTGCGGCATACAGAATTGGAAAATCTAGCTGTTCCTCACTTGCATCAAGTGATACGAACAAGTCAAAAACTTCATTAACAACTTCATCAGGGCGCGCATCAGAACGATCAATTTTATTTATTACAACAATAGGTCTTAGCCCCTGCGCAAGAGCCTTGCCAAGGACAAATTTTGTTTGTGGCATTGGGCCTTCGGCTGCATCAACTAATAAAATCACCCCATCTGCCATATGTAAGACTCTTTCAACTTCGCCACCAAAGTCAGCATGGCCAGGGGTATCAATAATATTTATTCTAGCTCCCTCCCATAAAACTGAGGTACATTTGGCAAGAATAGTAATGCCCCTTTCTTTTTCAAGGTCACCACTATCCATCATTCGCTCTGTGGTTTGTTTTTTTTCGTGAAACATACCGCTTTGTTTTAATATTTCATCAATCAGGGTGGTTTTGCCATGGTCAACATGAGCAATTATTGCGATATTACGAAGATTTTTTGTCATCAATTTTTTACCTTGATTTATATTTCTAAAAACAGCTAGTCTTACACTGATTATATTCATAGTGCAAGCATGTAATTTTTTACTAGACTAATAAAGTTTAAAGTTTTAGCTTATTTATGTGTTTTTAAATTAGGATTATTTATAAAAGGGATTTTAATTATGCGAGAACGTCCGCTTTCACCCCATTTACAAATATACAGGCCACAAATTACTTCAGTTTTGTCTATATTGCATAGAATAACAGGAATAGCACTTGCAGGTGGGCTTGTTTTACTACTTGTTGGGCTTTTATCTATGGCAATGGGTTTTGATGCTTATGATTGCTTTCAAAGATTTATCCAGAGTATTTGGGGCAAAATTATGTTATTTGGTTGGGCATGGGCGATGTCTTATCATTTATTCAACGGCATTCGCCATTTATTTTGGGATATGGGTTATGGCTTTGATATGGAAACAGTCCGCGCTAGCGGTAAGGGGGTTGCTGTAATCTCTGCATTATTTGCTATGTTGGTTATTGTTTATAATTTCATTTAAAATTGTAAGGTTTGTTATGTTTAAATCTTGTTGTCAAAAAAAATACAAAGAAATAAAAACGCCTTTGGCAAAGGCAAGGGGACTTGGCTCAGCCAAAAATGGCTATAAACATTGGTGGGCACAAAGATTAACAGCAATTGCCTTAATACCGCTATCACTTTGGTTGATGTTTAATATAAAATATCTTTTTGCGCCTTCTTTAAGTGAGGCTAAGATATGGCTTTTAGAGCCTCTTAATTCAGTTGGGGTTCTTTTATTTATATTCGCATCTTTTTACCATGCGTTGCTAGGGCTAGAGGTGGTAATTGAAGATTATGCCCCTTGTAAATTTAGTAAAATGGTGGCTTTGATTTTTGTAAAATTATTATTTATTGCAATGGCGGTTACAGCTATATGGGCGGTGGTTAAAGTTAATTTTGGATAAGGTACAGGAAAATAATGGAAAGTAAGATAGAAGGCTATGAGATTATAGAGCATGAATATGATGTTGTGGTGGTGGGGGCAGGTGGCGCTGGCCTGCGAGCAACATTTGGTATGGCAGAAAAAGGGCTGAAGACTGCTTGTATATCCAAAGTATTTCCAACTAGAAGCCACACAGTTGCAGCGCAAGGTGGTATTAGTGCTGCGCTTGGAAATAATGGTGAAGATGATTGGCGCTGGCATATGTATGATACAGTTAAGGGTTCTGACTGGCTAGGCGACCAAGATGCGATTGAATATATGTGTCGTGAGGCAATTCCTGCGGTCATTGAGCTTGAACATTATGGCGTGCCTTTCAGTCGTACGCCAGATGGTAAGATATATCAGCGTGCTTTTGGTGGTATGACGACTAGATATGGTGAGGGAACGGCTCAGCGTACTTGTGCGGCAGCAGATAGAACAGGGCATGCAATTTTGCATACTCTTTATCAACAAAGCCTAAAACATAATGCAGAATTTTTTATAGAATTTTTTGTAATTGATTTGATCATGGACGATGAGGGTGCTTGTCGTGGAGTAATGGCTCTTAAAATGGACGATGGCACAATTCATCGTTTTCGCGCCCATCAAACAGTACTTGCAACTGGCGGTTATGGTAGAGCATTTTTTTCTTGTACATCTGCCCATACTTGCACTGGTGATGGCAATGCAATGGTGTTAAGAGCAGGACTGCCCCTACAAGATATGGAATTTATTCAATTTCACCCAACTGGTATATATGGTGCGGGCTGTCTAATTACGGAGGGGGTTCGCGGTGAAGGTGGTTATCTAACCAATAGTGAGGGGGAAAGATTTATGGAGCGTTATGCGCCGTCTGCTAAAGATTTGGCTAGTCGTGATGTTGTAAGTCGCTCTATGACTATTGAAATTAGAGAAGGACGCGGTGTTGGGGAGGAAAAAGACCATATCCATCTACATCTTGAGCATTTAGATCCAGATATTATACACAGTCGTTTGCCTGGTATTGCAGAAACTGCGAAAATTTTTGCAGGAGTTGACGTTACAAAAGAGCCAATACCAGTACTTCCAACTGTGCATTATAATATGGGTGGGATTCCAACTAACTATCACGCAGAAGTGATAAGCCCGACTAAGAAAAATCCAGATAGAATAGTTGAAGGGCTAATGGCAATAGGGGAGGCGGCTTGCGTTTCTGTACATGGGGCTAATCGTTTGGGTTCTAACTCTCTTTTAGATTTGGTGGTGTTTGGCAGGGCGGCTGCAATTAGAGCTTCAGAGATTATTGAAAAAGGCAAACGTCATAAGACGCTACCAGAAGATGCAGGAAGAATTGCAATTGAACGTTTAGAGAAATTTAGAAATGCTGGTGGAAGTTTAACCACAGCAGAACTTAGACTTGATATGCAAAAAACTATGCAAGAACATTGTGCTGTTTTTCGTACGGGTGAGGTTTTAGATGAGGGTTGTAAAAAAATAGCCGAGCTTTGGAAAAAACGCAAAGATTTAAAAGTTAATGACAAGTCATTGATTTGGAATTCTGACTTAATTGAAACTTTAGAGTTAGATAATCTACTATCACAAGCAACAGTTGCGATTAACTCTGCTGTTAATAGAAAAGAAAGCAGAGGCGCGCATGCCCGTGAAGATTTTAAAGATAGAGATGATAAAAAATGGATGAAACATACAGTCACGTGGATAAATGATAATGGTAAAGTTAAATTAGACTATCGCCCTGTGCATTTAAATACGCTAACAGATGATGTTGATACTTTCCCGCCTAAGGCTAGGGTTTACTAATTTTAAGAGGAATAAAATGGCAAAATTTACACTTCCCAAAAATTCAAAATTTAAAAAAACAAAAGGCAAAGAATATAGCGCCGATGAGAATGCTAAAAATAAGCGTATATTTAAAATATATCGCTGGAATCCAGATACAGATGAAAATCCACGCTTAGATAGCTATGAAATTGATTTAGATAAATGTGGACCTATGGTTTTAGATGCATTGATTTATATTAAGAATAACATTGATTCAAGCTTAACTTTTAGGCGTTCTTGCCGTGAAGGGATTTGTGGTTCATGCGCAATGAATATTGATGGCACAAATACTCTTGCTTGTACTAAAGCGATTGATGAGTGTGATAGCAAAAAAGATGTACAAATAACACCATTGCCACATAGACCAGTTGTCAAAGATTTAGTTCCTGATTTAAATGATATGTACGCTCAATATACATCTATTGAGCCTTGGATGAAGACAGATACTCCTGCGCCACAAAGAGAAAGGCTGCAAGCTCCAGAAGATGCAGATAGGCTAAATGGCCATGATGGGCATGGACCTGCTATGTGTATTTTATGTTATTGTTGTTCTACTTCCTGCCCAAGTTATTGGTGGAATGGCGATAGATATTTGGGGCCTTCTACCTTATTGCAGGCAAGTCGCTGGGTACATGACACAAGAGATGAGGCAACAAGTGAACGTTTGGACGAACTTAACGATTCGTTTAAGCTATATCGCTGTCATACTATTATGAATTGTACGAATACTTGCCCCAAGGGACTAAATCCCGCCAAAGAAATTGCAGAGCTAAAGAAAAAAATTGCTGAGCGTGAACATTGACCTAGATTCTTTTTTTGAAGTCAATAGCAGTTTTTGTATTTTTGTTTGATAAAATTTTTGACATCTTTTAGCCAGCAATCTATCCTACTTTCTAGATACATATTTACATTGTTAAAGCATTTATTTTAAGGGAGAATCTAAGCATGAGCATATCTCTGCGTCTTGCCATAGAGGGCAATATTGGTGTTGGAAAATCAACTTTGTTAAAAACACTGCCAGAGGAGCTTAAAGGCGATTGGATAGCCCTTCCAGAGCGCGCAGATGAGGACCCAGAATTTCGTAAATTATTAAATGAATTTTATCAAGACCCCAACAAAAGAGTAGAATTACAATCTTGGATTACCCATAGCCGTATTCAAGAATGCCAAGAATTATCAAATGACAGACACTATATTTTTGAACGCTCTTTTATTGGCGATATGATATTTTGCCATGCTAATTTTATTAGACATGAAAGACCAAAAGGGCCCTTACTTGGCTTTTATTATGATGCAATGGACGCGGCTAAACGCTTTCCACTTGATGCGATTGTGTATTTGCAAGCATCGCCTGAGGTATGTTTTGAACGTATAAATATGCGTGGACGTGGCTCTGAGGCAGAAATTCCGCTTGACTATGTGAAATATCTTCACAGTTGCTATGAAACACATTTAGTCGGCATTGCGGATAGTTTGAATATCCCCATCATAAGAGTTGATTGGGAAAGTTTTAAATCTCCGCTTTATGTTGCAAAAATGGTTGAAAATTTCTTTTATGATGCTATATATGGTGTTCCATTACATAATATAGCTTAAATAATCGAATCAGAATAATAAATTTTCTGTAAGATTGTTTTATTTAAAGGGAATAATTTGACTATGCAGAAAATTTCAGCCGTTATTTTTGATGTTGATAACACTCTTTATGATTTTACAGCTTTTTATTCACCTGCTTTTCAAGCTATGCTTGATGTTATTGAAGAAAAAAGTGGTATTTCTCAACAACAGTTAAAATCAGAATTTAGGGAAGTCCATCAACGGGCTGGTACGTCTGAATATGTATTTGCAGTGCAAGAGCTACCAAGTCTGCAAAAATTGCACCCAAATGAAGATATGGGGGAGCTATACAAAGACGCAATTCAAGCATTTAGAGATACAAGAAAAAAGCATTTAACTTTATATGATGGTGTCTATGAAACTATAAAACAGCTAAAAGATGCGGGGGTTCGGGTGGTTGCTTACACAGAATCGCCTGCTTTTCATGCAATGGCAAGGCTTAAAACTTTGGGATTAGATGGGCTTTTAGATGTTGTCTATTCAATGCCAGACCATGACATGCCCCCCCATACTGATTTAAATAAAATTCGTCGAAAAAAAGATAAAAATGGCTATGGCTTTGAATTTACAGAGATGCGTAATACTCCCAAAGGAGTTTTAAAGCCAAATCCAGAGTCGCTTGAGGCAATTATTGACGATTTAAATATAGATAAAGATAAAGTCCTATATGTGGGTGACCATTTAATGAAAGATGTTGCTATGGCTAAAAATTTAGGGATAAATGCAGCACACGCAGCCTATGGTTCTTATATGGGAGATAGTAACTATGAGCTGTTAAAAGAGGTTACTTTTTGGACAGATGAGATGTTGGCAAAGGAAAAAAAATATCACGACCAGCCGCTTGTTGCGCCTGATGTTACTCTTAAAAGTGAAGTTGGGGAGTTATTTAATCATTTTCAATTTATCCCATATAAAGGCGTGCCTAAAAAACATAGTAGATTTACTGACAGCCCATTTTGTAAAAGTAGAAATAGCAAAAAGCCAAATATTTAACTATTTTTGGTTATGTTATAGCCGTTTTTTTAAGGATATTTATAGCTATTCTTAAAATTATTTAGATTGTTGCTTTTAAGCTCCCACATCTAGCATTATGTAAAATTATGTTTAGGGTAAGTGTGGTGTTGGGTGGCTTTAAGTATCATAAATATTTTTTATGTAATAGCTAGGAAAATAAAAAACATCTAAATATCTTTGGAATTAGCTATATAATATATAAATTTTCAAATTTATCCGCATTATTTACGCGCCTAATTACTATGGAAAATAACAATAAATAACAGCTTTTTTTAAATAAAGAGTGCGCTGTAACCAAGTGTGCCTATATCTGCTGTTTCTAATAGTCACGGAACCCCTCCAAAAAGGGGTACACCGCAACGTAGGACTATGTTGTTCCAAGACGAATTCCGTCACGGAACCCCTCCAAAAAGGGGTACACCGCAACAAAAATCCACGCCAATATGATATGGAGCAAGTCACGGAACCCCTCCAAAAAGGGGTACACCGCAACAGGTGTGGGGATAACCCCTTGGAATCTATTGAAGATTCCCACCTTTTAGGAATTAAATCCTATGCAGATTATAGTATTTTTTAATCTTTTTGTCAAGTTTTTTGCTATATATAAGGTTGATTTTTTGTATTTGAATATGCAGATTCTACTGCTTTTATACATTGAGCAACAACTCGCCTGATATTTTCACGTCTATCTATTATATATTTATTTTTTCCATTTTCTATATACTCAGCTCTGCGAGCTCTTGTCCATTTTTTTATCTTTATTGGTGGCTGATAAGCGGCTGACTTTGTATCAGATTTATTTATTTTTAATCTTACATATTGGTAGCTTTCTTTACTTAGCAAATTCATTATACCCGCGTATAATTCCTTAGCTTTTTCTTCGTTAATGTTTGAAAATATAATTTTAAAAATTTCTTCAACCGTGTATATATCGCTATTATTTTGCTTTCTTATATTCCAAAATAATGCGTTATGGGATATTTGGTTTCTAATGTATCCCAATTCTTTCGCTTTTTCCTTGTTATTTTTACCAGTTAGTTCTTCAACTTGTTCTTGGGTATTGTATATATATCTGTGAATTAGAATTGCGATATTTTGCCCTAACTGGTATAGACATTCTATATCCCGTGCAAAGTCAATTTCTTCTCCTTTATCATATACAATTCCAGAATTGCCAATTCTATTTGGTGCTTCTTTTATCCTTTTTTCTATGGCTTCTATATTTTTCTCACCAATAAAGAAATATCTATTTTTGAAATTCTGGAAATTGTATCTAAACATTTGTCCTGCTGGATACATTTCTTCATACTTATTTGTCCAATATTCTTTGTGTTTTTGCCAATTTTTTCTAAGAGATTTTAGGCGTCTGTATTTGCGGTGTTCTTCTTTGCTAATTTTACCTATTTTTTTAGGGTCTTTTAGTCCTGCTTCAATTTTTTGATGTTTTTTAGATAATTTTTCTGAATATAGTTCTTTTGTATCTTCTTTTCTTTGTTGTTTACAAGCATCAAAAATTTCATGTATTTTTTGAATAGTTTTTTCGCATTGTTTTTTTTCTTTAAATGAGATTGTACCCTTTTTATACATTCTAACCATTGCTGAGTTCATACAACCTATAAATTTATTTAACATGTCAGGGTGTAGCAATCTACCCATTGCATTTATTACTTTTATATCCTTGTTGCCATTATCTTTTTTGCTTGGATAATGCACCATAGCATTACGTTTTATTCTAAGGGCTGGAAGCCAGTCTTTTGCCAGCGATATAGGAGATATAAATATTGCATGATTAGAGGATAGCGAATATTCAAGTCTATTCATAAGTGGTTTTGGTAATTGTTCTAGCAAGTCACCAAAATTCTTATCAAATGCATCAAAGTTTTTTTGATTTTCACGATATGCAGATAATATATCCTTGATTAAAAAATCTTTATTTTTACCTTTTTGTTCGTATTTAAAATGGAGTCTTTTGTCATTTGGGTTTTGCGGGGCTATAAAATCAAACAGTTTTTTCTTATGAGAATTTGGTTTAAAGGCGTGCATAAAAGCACTTTGTAAATAATTATTGATATGCATTAAAAAGAATAATAATTCTGAGCGAAAAAACTCATCCTCTTCAAAAATTTTGAGGTTATATTGTTGTGTCATTTTGCCTAACTCTCATTTTTTATTGTAATCCCTGTTAGCTTATGGGCGAGGGCGGCCTCTAAAAATTGGTCAATATCGCCGTCAAGCACAGCAGAGCTATTGCCTGTTTCAACGCCTGTTCTTAAATCTTTTACCATTTGATATGGGTGCAGAACATAAGAGCGGATTTGATGCCCCCAACCAATATCGGTTTTTTGTGCTTCACGCTCTGCTTTTTCCGCGTCTTGTTTTTGTAGTTCCAACTCATATAGTTTTGCTTTTAACATATTCATGGCTGTGTCTTTATTTTGATGTTGGGAGCGTTGATTTTGACAAGCAACAACAATTCCAGTTGGCTGGTGGGTTATTCTAACGGCACTATCTGTTGTATTTACATGTTGTCCACCTGCACCTTGTGAGCGATATGTATCAATTCTTAAATCTTTTGGGTCTATTTGAACTTCTATATCCTCATCAATGACAGGGGCAACGGCGACTGAGGCAAAACTTGTATGGCGTTTTTTATTGGCATCAAAAGGCGATATTCTAACCAGCCTGTGTACGCCTGTTTCTGTTTTAAGCCAGCCATAGGCGTTTTCTCCTTCAACAAGTATGGTTGCAGATTTAATGCCTGCCTCATCACCATCATTTTGTTCAAGCAAGGATACCTTATAACCACGGCTCTCTGCCCAACGCATATACATGCGGAGCAACATTTGCGTCCAATCGCAACTTTCAGTGCCTCCAGCCCCTGCATTCAGTGATAGATAAGCATCATTGCCATCAACTTTGCCGTTAAGCAGGCTTTCTATTTGCTGTTTTTCAACTTTACTATGCAAGGAAGTTAAAGTATCTTCAGCCTCTTTGACCATTTCTAAGTCATTTTCAGCCTCAGCCAGCTCAATTAGTTCTATATTGTCAGTAAGAGTTGTTTCTATTTCTTTTATGTTATTTATTTGCTTTTCTAGGCGATTTTTCTCACGCATTATTTTTTGTGCTTTGCCCGCATCGCTCCATAAATTTGGGTCTTCAGAAAGGGCGTTTAGCTCATCTAGCCTTAAAATAGCATTATCCCAGTCAAAGACGCCTCCTTAAAAGCTCAAGAGCGCTTTTAATTTCTTGATTTAAATTTTCTATTTCTGCACGCATTTTTTATGCTCCGATATTTTTTTTGTCTATTATTGGTAAATATGCTATTACCTAACTGTAAAATTTAATTTAACTTAAAGGTAAAGATATAATGCAAAATAATATTCATGTAAAGATAGAGGATAATATCACGGTCGGAAATGATTTGCCTTTTACATTGCTGGCAGGTCCTTGTGCAATGGAAAGCCGTGAACATGCGTTGGAGATGTCATCTGCTTTAAAAGAAATGACAGACAACTTGAATATCCCGTTTGTCTATAAAAGCTCATTTGATAAGGCAAATAGAACGGCGCTTAATTCTGGGCGTGGAATTGGGCTTAAAAAAGCAATGCCGATATTTGCAGAAATTAAAGAAAAATTTGGCTGTCCGATTGTAACCGATGTTCACAGCCCTGAGCAATGCGAAATTGTCGCAGAGGTTGCAGATATATTACAAATTCCTGCATTTTTATGCAGGCAAACAGATTTGCTTGTGGCAGCTGCTAAAACTGGAAGAGCCGTTAATGTTAAAAAGGGGCAGTTTTTAGCGCCTTGGGATATGGTAAATGTTGCTAAAAAAATAACCGATAGTGGCAACAATAATGTAATGCTTTGTGAGCGTGGCACAAGTTTTGGCTACAATAGTTTGGTAAATGATATGCGCGCGCTTCCAATTATGGCAGAAACTGGACATCCAGTTGTTTTTGATGCAACTCACTCAGTCCAACAGCCAAGCGGTAAGGGAACGACAACTGGTGGCGATAGAAGATTTGTGCCGCCACTAGCAAGGGCGGCAGTTGCAGTTGGCGTGGCGGCTGTTTTCATGGAAACCCACCAAGAACCAGATAAAGCCCCATCAGATGGTCCTAATATGGTTTACTTGCGTGATATGCCAGAATTGCTAGCTCAGCTAAAAGAGCTAGACCAGATGGTAAAGCAAAATATACTTCTTAGCAAAGCGGCTTGATGAGGACGTAAAGCGAGTGTTTAGAATGCAAAAAATATATTTTTATAATACAAGAACACGCAAAAAAGAAGAATTTAGGCCTATTGAACAAGGTAAAGTTGGGATTTATTCTTGTGGACCAACTGTTTATGCTTACGCTCATATTGGCAATATGCGGGCTTATGTATTTGCAGATAGTTTAAGGCGTATGTTTGAGCTTATCGGATATGACGTAAAACATGTTATGAATATCACTGATGTTGGGCATTTAGTGAGTGATGCCGATGATGGCGAAGATAAAATGGAAGTCGGCAAAAAACTAGAAGGACTTGATGCTTGGGGGCTTGCAGAAAAATATACCAAGGCTTTTTTTAAACATGCAGAAAAATTGCATATAAAAAAACCCCATGTCGTGTGCAAAGCAACAGACCATATAAAAGAGCAAATAGAAATGGTCAAAAAACTAGAAGATGCAGACTATACATATATTATAGATGATGGAGTTTATTTTGATACTAGTAAATTTGCTGAATATGGCAAAATGGCAAAATTAGATATAGAAGGCTTGCAGTTAGGCGCAAGGATAGATAGCGCAGGCAAAAAAAATAAGACAGATTTCGCACTTTGGAAATTCTCTCCCAAGGACACAAAACGTGATATGGAATGGGATAGCCCTTGGGGGCGCGGCTTTCCTGGTTGGCATATTGAATGCTCTGCGATGTCTTCAAAATATTTGGGAGAGCAATTTGATATTCACACAGGCGGTATAGACCATATCCCAGTACATCACACAAATGAAATTGCGCAAAGCGAATGCGCAAGTGGTAAAGAGCCATTTGTAAATTATTGGCTACATTGTGAGTTTTTAAGCCTAGATAAAGATACAAAAATGAGCAAATCAAAAGGTGATGTTTTAACCATAGATAGTTTAGAGGAAAAAGGCTACAGCCCACTTGCCTATAGATATTTGCTTTTAACTAGTCATTATAGAAATCCAATTAAATTTTCATTTGATAGTTTAAAAATGGCTAAGAAAACTCTGCGTAAATTACAAAAACATATTTTATCAATTAAGAAAAATGCAAAAGATATCGTTGCACTGTCAGATATTGCTATAAAGCATAAAGAGAATTTTTTAAATGCAATTTGTGATGATTTAAACACAGCAAAGGCGCTTGCAGAATTGCACGCAGTTATCGCAGATAAAGATATAACCGATAGTGAAAAATATGAGCTAATTAAATATTTTGATTTAGCACTTGGCTTTGATTTTGTAAATATGCAAGAGAATAAAGATATAGATATTCCAGCAGAAATATTAGATTTAGTTGCTATGCGTGATGAGGCGAGGCAAAATAAAAATTGGGAAGAATCAGATAGGCTTAGAGATAAAATTATTGGTCTTGGCTATGAGTTAAAAGACACCGCAAATGGTGCAGAAGTGAGGTTGAAAGATGGAAATATATAAAGTTGAAAAATCAGTTAAGGAAGTTGTATGCGATGGTAGACAAGGTGCTTTGGGACATCCAAAAGTTTATTACAATTTAGATGGCATAGATGAAGTTACTTGTAGCTATTGCAGTGCTATTTTTACCAAGAAAAACCGCAAAGGTGCAAAAAATTATAAAGAAGTTGCATAAAAGCCAATGGATGAGATATATAATTCTGAAATTTTAGAGCTTGCAAAAAAGGTAAATATACCCAAAAAATTAGAAGTATTTGATATAGAGAGTGGGGCAAAAAGTCCTGTTTGTGGTAGTATTGTTAAGCTACAACTAAAATTCGCAAAGGACGGCAAAGTAAATGATATAGGATATGAGGCAGAAGCCTGTATTTTAACCAGAGCGGTACTTGCAATTTTAGTAGATACAATAATTGGCAAAAGCCTAGATGAGGCGGTTCAAGCAGGCGATTTGTTGCAGGCTTTACTGGATGAAGACAGTAAGGTGCTAGGTAAAGATTGGGGCGACTGGGAGCGACTCAAGATTATGCAAGATGCGCAAGACTACACAATGCGACATGACAGCATAATGCTACCGTTTAGAGCAATTGTTAATATTATCAAATAGTTATAGGCAAATATTTGCTAAATAGTGGATTTTTATGCTACAATGAGCAGTATAGCTATTTTTAAGGAGTATACCAATGTCTGATTTAGGTAAAAAAGAAATTATGGCAGCAAAAGACGATGTTATTGAAGGCGAATTTGATGTTATTGCAGAAGATGAGGTAAGCTCAGAT
>JALTWL010000157.1 GCA_027047045.1 Micavibrio sp. | reverse complement strand
ATAATATTATTTTTAACTGTAGAATTTAAAGCATTACCACCCCATCTGGCATTATTATAAATAAAATCAACAAAATATCCTATTAATTCATTAGCTCTTATATCAACATATTTATTATCTTCAGATGTTTTATCATATATTTCAAAAATAACATTTAATAAACATTTTATTTCTTTGTATGCACCTTCTATTACTGTTTCATCAGTTTGGTAAAATACAACTAATGGATAATCATATTTATCAGATATTGCATCATTTACATTCATTAATCCTCTATATACTGCTCCTACCCATGCTTCAGTATTTAATTTGCTTTCTATATCTTGTAAAATTTGTTCTCTAACTGTAGGCATTTATTTACCACCTCTACCAAATAATTTAATAGCATAATTTCTAACATTTTTTATATTTTTAGGTATTTTTTTACTTCTTAATTCTTCCACAACTATTTGAAATGCAGGTCTTTTAGGTATAAGAACCTGTCTTGCTCTTGTCCAATGGTTATAACCTTTTTCTGGATTAGGTGGAATTAAAATATAAGGCTTATTTTTAGGTAGAATTATTGTATATGGTCTATTAAATGCTTCATGAGTTAATGGATAATAATAGGTATTTAAAAATGATAATCTATCACTCCATATTTTACCAATTGAATATTTTCTTCCTTTACGGATTTTCATTTTTAAACTACCTAACATTCTTCCTGTTCTAACATTTAATAATTCACCGCTCCATAATGATCTTAATCTTAAATATGCATAAATAGTTAATCTGAATAAATTTTGATCAAGATATTCATTTAAATATTTAAAAAAATCACCATGAACAAAAAATTTTTCAAAATCTTTTAAACTTCTTATACCTTTCTTAGTTAACCATTTTACATTAACTTTATTATTCATGACTAAAAACTATTTCTCTGATATTGAAAAATAATTTGTTTTACATCTTCAGGTATATTTTGTGTTGCTATTTGTATTGTTTTTCTTACATCATTGCTTACTCTTTCTATTCCTCTTAATTCTCTTGTATTCCATATTGTTGAAAACCATAATAAACATGCAAATCTTAAACCATCAGGAATATTTTGATAAACATTATTTGCATCTTTTTGATAACCTGCTGTATATTCTACCTCTATCATTTTACTTGTAAAAATATCATCAGGGTTAGAAAATACTAATGTTCCTCTTTCTGCTATTACATAATATTTTTTATCATCAATTGTAGTTATAATATTTTCATCATAACTAACTGTTTTAACTGTAAAAGGTTGATTTAAATCAACAGGATATTTACTTAACTTGAATATTTTTCTATTTTCACCATAAGTAGGATAAAAAATATCTTTTGTAGCACCATAATCAAAATCCTTTACTCCTAATAATCTTATTATTGAATTTGAAATATAAAAAAGTAATGTATCAATTAATGTATCTTGACTTGTAGATGATATTCCTACAAAATCCTTAGCAGTTTGTAAATCAACTAATTTTCCACCCATTCTGCTATACCTTCATTTACAAGTCTATTCATTACATTTTCATCAATATTTTCAATTATTTCAGCAGGATTATATTTTTTACCTGCAACAATAACAGGTGCATTATTAGTTATTTTTACTACTTTTTTTATCTTCCTTACTTCACCTTGTTTTATTTCTCCTTGTTTCTTTTCTTTTTTCATTTTAGCCATTTTTATTCCTCCACTAAGTATTTTAAGAAAGGAGGGTAGGGTTATCCCTACCCTCAAATAAACAGGAGGTGCAAGCCATGAGGATTAGTATTATACAACTCCAGTCATTACAGCAAAGGGTTTATCCAGTGATCTTTTACCATCAATATAATTAACAACTTTCATGACAACCTGATGTTTTTCAAATGCTCCATATCCTTCCATTGTACTTTCTACTGCATATTCTTGTTTATCAAATACCCAATAATATGAGAAATCACCAAACCATATTTCAGTCTCATTGTTATTACCAGCACCTGTAGTATTGAGATTTTCAGGTATATTAGCATTAACAATAAGAGGATAACCAAGTATTCTTATTCCACCATCTTGTGCTTGGGTAAACAAAGGTCTTCCTTGATTATCTTTTATTTTCATTAATATGCTTTCACCCTTGGGTGATGTCATAAATACACATCTCCTTCTGTATTGAGGTTCTATCAATGCTATAAGATCAACAATATTATCATAAGTAGGTGTTTGACCACCATTTGTAGCATCCCCAAGAGCAATTTTGGGTATATTAGCAGTATTTACTCTAAATCCTTCAGGCTGTCCAGTACCTGTACCATTAGTAAATAGATCATCTTCTTTCTGAGCTATGGCTTCAGCAAACCATCTCCTTATCAAAGCAACTATATCAACTTTTGCGTCAGCTACCAATTCCCTTGAAATAGGTATAAGAGCATTAAGCCTATTAAGTTGCCATGTCAATTCTCCAAATGTTGCTGTTGTTTCAGTTATAGCTGTATTCTCAGATCCTATAGATACAGTAGGCTTAGCAGTTACTTTAGGAAGATTACCAGATGGAGAATTAACAGGTATTATTGTTGCAACTTGTCTCATAACAGTAACTTTAGGCAACTCCTCTATTAATTGCGCCCTAAATTCAGGAGGAACAAGATAACCACCTGCAGTATTAGTTGTTTCACCCAATGCTTTTAATTCTGCCAAAACTGAATGATCTTGAAATATTACAGCTTTAAAAAATTTAAGTACTTTTTCATCAGGAGACATGTTTTCAATATTTTTACCATCAGGATCGTCAGGGGTAGGAAATACACCGAATTTTCTATCAACTTTATCAAGACCAAGATTTTCAACAGCTTTTTTAATTGCTTCAGCTATCAATTCTGTAAACTGCTCATTAGTAAGCTCAACTTTATCACTCATAATTATTTACCTCCTTTTTTTAAAATTTTTTAAAAATTGCTCAACAGCTAAAGACACTGTTTTAATTAATTGGTCCTGTGTTAGAACTATTTTTTTACTATTTTGTTCTGTGCCGTTACTATTATCTACATGCCCATCTTCAGGGCATGGAGGCACAGATTTATCATTAATTTGATTTTTAAGATCATTAATTTCTTTTTGTAATTTTTCCATCTCATTCATTTTATTCTTAGCAAATTCTATAACTTCTTCAGGATAAAGTTTTATATAATCTTCAAGAGTATCTGGATCAAATACTTTTAATGCTTCTTCAAATGTATATCCCCTTTCTTTATAAGGGGGTGGTTCTTTACCAAATTTTCTATATTCACTTGCAAGATGATTATAAACACCTCTTCTATCATCTGCTGGTATATTTAATCCTCCTCTTGCACCCATAAAACTTGCCATTGCTGATGTTACCCCTCTCCACACTAAAACAAAATTACCTTCATTATCAATCCAATGAGTAGGTAATTTATATGATCCAAAATTCTCAGGTGAATTAGCGTCATACCATGTAAATCCTTTTCTATATTTCACCCAATCAATTGTATCTTTATCACCACTACCATCCTTAGAAGCCCATTTTCTTAAACTTTCTCTTGCTTTAGATTGATCCCATGATGATTGACTATCCAACTTCATATTTTTAGGATGAACAGAGGGAGGTATAGGATTTTTTATTTCAGCATAAGGTGTAATATCAATTTCAACTAATTCATCATTTTCATTTTTTATATATGCTGTTTCAAAACCTTTTTGTGCCATAACAATAATAGCATTAGGATTGGAAGGTATAGGAACAAATGATATTTCAAGTAATTCAGCTTCCCATATTACTCTTTTTGCTTTTGTTAATTTTTCAACATTTTTTTCATACCATTCATTATCAAGATTTTTCATTTCTTCAACTTGATTTTCATCTCCTAAGAAAAATATTTTTTTAGGCATAAATCCAACAGATACAGTTTTTATAAATTCATTTTCTACAAGATATTTGTATTTTTCACCTTCATCAGTTTCTGCAAAATCTATACCTTCAGCAACTAATTTCCCATCTTCAATATAAATATTTTCTATTTTTGCAACAGGCTCTCCTTTCCAATTATGAACAGGCAAAATAACAGGATTTTTTAAATAATTTTCAATATCCCATCCTTTAGCTCTTATAATATCACCATCTCTATCTACATCCTCGGTTGAGGCTATAATTTTTATATCCTTTTTTCTCCTTCTTCTACCTTCATGACCACAACTTTTTTCATCAAAAATAATTGTTATTATCTTTTTTTCTATACTCATTTTCTACCTCCAAAATATTCTAATATAAATATATTGCAATATCTTAAACATATTTTTATATGTTTTAAATAACCAATCTAAGTTTTAATGCAAATAACATACAATCATCATTGGGATGTACAGGGGGGTATTGTCCACTCCATAACCTATTTCTTTCATCAGTATTTCCAAATGCTGAATTTATTCCTACTATTTTACCTGATAATTTATTACATGCTTCACAATTACTTTCTGAAGGTGGAGTAAACCATTTCTTATATGTATATCCACCCATTTTCATTATTTCTAAATATGAATAATTAAAACTTCTATATATTTCAGTTTTTGCAATTGTTTTAGCTCTCCATGAT
>JALTWL010000156.1 GCA_027047045.1 Micavibrio sp. | reverse complement strand
TCCATCGACCTTTGCCGTCCATTGAGATATTTATTTTATGCCTGCGAAGAACATTCGTAAATTTAAAACTGGTAAATTTACAGCCTTTGTCTGTATTGAAAATCATCGGAATCCCATAGTTTTCAATGGATAAATTCAATGAGTTTTATTGGCAATACTTGTTCTTGGGGCTTGATAAACCGCTGTTATACCCATCTTTTTCATGAATCGGCGACTTCTGTTTCGGCTAACACAATAGCCTTCACGTTTCAAAAATCTAGCTGTGTAGTTCTTTCTTATACTTGTCATTATTTGTTATCCTAACTCTTTTTAAGGTTATGGATAATACCTTAGCACGTGGTCTGATTTTTTGGTACCACCTCTGTTTGTAACGTCTATTTAGTACTAAATATTTACCGTTTTTATCCTTCTTTAGGCAATAGGGCAAGTGTGTAGTGCAAAAATCTATCATTTCATAGTTATACTTTTTTAATGCTATGGTGCCCCCGGGGAGAGCCGCTACCAATTTTTGAAAAAACTAACTATTTGACATTAAAAACTAATTTGAATTAATTTTTGCATATTAATTTTAAATGTATACCAAATTGTAACCCATAATGTATTCCAATTTGACTTCCAAAAAATTGGTGCCCTTGGCAATTAAGAGACGATTTCTATGCATCATTTTATCATGTTTTTTCTGTATAATTAATGCAAGGTTTTATAATACAATATGAAACATATTTACAAAGGAAGGTTTTAAAATGACAGAACAGAACTACGGAGATTTAATTATAGAATTAAAAGAAAAACAACAAAGATTGCAGGCACATAATACGGAAGAAATATTACGACCATTTGGTTATAAATTCATTAAATATGCGGTTAGATCAAACTTAATTGATAAAAGCAGAGAACCTTTATTCCTTGCTTGGTTAGATAGTGTAGAATACGAGCACAATGAAGAGCGGCGACAATTAGATATAACTATTGCTAAAGCTACGCAAGCAATGAATAGGGCCACTTGGGTAATTGGAATAGCTACAATTATTACAACGCTAATAACTATTTTTAATATTTATTGTACAAAGTAATTTATATTTCTAATGTCTACCGCATCTTGCAATAAATACTTTTTATTTTGATTTATTTTACACCGCTAATCCTATCATTTTTCTTTTATAATCCTATCATTTGTGATAGGATTAAGTGTAAATATGAGAGGTTTTGATATGGATATGAAATTAACTCCTAGACAGCAAAGTATTATTGATATTGTTCAGGCACAAAAACAAGTGTCTATTTCGAAGATTAAAGAATGTCTTCATGATGATATTAGTATGCCAACTCTGAATAGAGATATAGCTGCATTGGTCTCTAATAACTATCTTTTAAAAACTGGTAAAGGGAGAGCTATATCTTACAGTATTTCTCCCTTTTATAAGATTTTTGCCCCCTTAGATGTTGAGGGATATTTTGACAAAGATCCAGATGCTAGAGAGGCTTTTACTGGGTTTAATTACGATTTACTAGATACTTTAAAATCTATTGATTTGTTAAGTGATGAGGAAAAAGAGCTTTTAGCTAGTTTAAAGCGGGAATATCAAAAGAATATTTCAAGTCTTTCTCCAGCTCTTTATAAAAAGGAATTGGAGCGTCTTACGATTGAGCTGAGTTGGAAGTCAGCTCAGATTGAAGGTAATACGTATTCTTTACTGGAAACAGAGCGTTTATTTCTTGAAAAAGAGGTCATAGAAACTAAATCAAAAGAAGAGGCAATTATGTTACTTAATCATAAAGATGCCTTAAATTATTTGTTAAAAAATAAAAACATGGCAAAAGAACTTAATTTAAGAGTGATCGAAGAAATCCATTCACTGCTCATTAAAGATTTAGATGTTAGCAAAAATATTCGTTCAAGATCAGTTGGTATTACAGGCACAGCTTATAAAGCGCTTGATAACGAACACCAAATAAAAGAAAATTTAGAAAAAATGTGCGACTTAATTAATGCAAGGGATAACGGTTTTGAAAAAGCTTTACTTGCCGTGGTGCTTATTTCTTATATTCAACCTTTTGAAGATGGAAACAAGCGCACAGGTAGAATGATAAGTAATGCTCTGCTTATCGCAGATGATGCGTGCCCTTTGTCTTATCGTAGCGTTGATTCTATGGATTATAAAAAAGCTATGTTGATGTTTTACGAGCAAAATAATCTATCCGCATTTAAACAGATATTTATTGAACAAAATGTGTTTGGCGTGAAGAACTATTTTCAATAGTGAAGCTGTTTATATCTTGTTATGAGGTTGTTGCGATTTAGTTTGTTTGGCAATTTTAAAAGCTTTTGCTTTGATATTTTCTTGATGTTCTCGTGCTTCTATTTCTTGGTCTAAGCGTTCAAATAGTGGGAGGTATTTATCTCCATCTTTAGCAACAAGCTGAGCTGCAACCCTATAGGCTTGGCGTAAGTCGCTTAATGTTACTTCATCAGTTTCGCTGTATTTGCGTTTGTAAATTGTTGGAACGTCTGGCGTTGCCATATTTGCCCCTTTTGAAAATATATTTATATATCTCTCCATTATAGCACAAAAACACCAGAAATGCAGTATTCTTGATGCGGTGCATTAATTTTATCTTATTAAAACAATGCGATGCCGTAATAAATATTGCATTAAGCATTAGGATTGTAAAATAACAACATGAAATATATTAATAATTCTATGATTTTTATAGGTTTTTTGAGTGGTGAGTAAACTATAATTTACTTCAATGCTTGAAAAATTATTAATAGTAAGTTATAATTTACTTAACAGCAGTGTTTCCTATATATAGTAAAAGGAACTTAACTATGGCTAACCTACTATGGGGAAAAGTATATTACAATGATTTATTCGCAGGTTATTTACGTGAAGAACCTGGCAATAGAATAACCTTTACCTATGACAGTAGTTATATCGATGCTGGCTATCCTGCAATAGCCCATACTTTACCTGTGCGTGAAGCACCGCATATTAGCAATAATGGTCTGCATCCATTCTTTGATAATTTAGTATCGGAGGGTTGGCTTGAGCAAGCACAAACTAGATTGTTAGGTAAGAGAGAAGTTTCACGCTTTGAGCTTTTGCTAGCATTTGGCTTTGATTGTGCAGGTGCTGTTTCAATAATTGATCCAGAACCAACAGAATTAACAGAGGCTATGTTAGACATTGATAATCCAAAGGAAATGGCGATTTTAACAAGTCATGCGTCACTATCTGGTGTTCAGCCAAAATTGGCAGTTATTGAAGATAGTGGTGAATTTCGTCCTACACGCATTGACGAACTTAGTACACATATTGCAAAATTCCCCTCGATTAACCATGTAAATATCATTGAAAATGAGTATCTAACCACGCAAGCTTTTAAAGCTTTATTACCTGATGATGATATTGTTGAGTTGAGTATCAATGAAATTGAAGGATTGAATGAGCCGGCTTTGCTTATCAAACGCTTTGATCGTTCTTGTGGCAAGCGTATTAATTTTGAAGAGTTTAATCAATTATTGGGTAAGCGTTCAAATGCAAAATATGATGCTGATTACAAAGATATGGCTAATTTTATCTTGCACACAGAAGGCTGTTTACCAACACAAAATTATTTGCTTTATAGGCGTATTTTAGTTGGTTTATTGCTTGGTAATACTGATATGCATTTGAAAAATTTTGCAATGTTTCATACAGAGCAAGGGTTTAGATTGACGCCATCATATGACCAAGTAGCAGCATCGCTTTACGATTACAAAACTGTTGCTTTGTCTTTAGGTAGTACGCATGATTTACCTATTGGTGGGCTGAAGGCGAGCAATATTATAAAGCTTGGAGAAGAATTTGGACTATCTGCTGCGGCAATAAATATGGCAGCTCAAGATATAAAGAAAAATATTGAAGCTGCAAAAGAAGCTATATCAGAGGCAAAAATTGGTTCTTCCAGCCTTAAAAATAACCTTATACAGTTGATGGAGAAAAGATGGAACGGAACATTCGCCTTAATTGGCAAGACCTTATCAAAGAGGCAATAAAACGCCGTAAAGAACAAAAGCTAACGCAAGAGCAATTGGCAGTTCTAGCAGGAATAAGTAAACCTACGCTCAATAATTTTGAGCAGGGCAAGCATAGTATAAAATTAGAAAGTGCAATTAAAATTCTGCGTGTCCTAGGTTTAGAGTAAGCTTGTGGCCATTGCCAGTATGTTTATTGGTGCTTCGTATTTGGTTGTGGTTTTGGAGTTTTACTTCTTCCGGCTTTAGGAGTTACGGAATAAGTCTAGGTAAAGGTGGTATATATTATAATAGCATATATCATAATAGACGCAGAAAATGTGACTAAAAAAGACATAGAGTAAATATAAAGCTTCAGAAACCATTTAGATAAATATTTGCAAATAAATGGATATGTTTTTTTATTTTTCTTTTTAAGGATAGTATATCCATCCTTTATTTCTTTGTAGGAGTGAACTGTCCAAATAGTAAAGATATAAAATATTGCAACTAAAATAATGCTATAAAAATAAACTCCCAATGGCAGCGCTGATATTAAATAAGCAATATACAGAAATGGAGCGGTAATTTGTTCAAAAAATATTTCTAAGGAT
>JALTWL010000155.1 GCA_027047045.1 Micavibrio sp. | reverse complement strand
TGCAAAAAAATATGATATATCTGAGGCTGAAAACCAAACAAATATAGCGTATATCACTAAATCTTTTCAAAAACTAAATACCCCAAACAACCCTGAAAAACAGGCTGATTGGGATAAAATAATGACTATGGCAAAAATATTTGCCAAAGATGTACAAAGAGATCCAAACCTCTCTGAGGGAGATGCTGGGGATATAATAGAAAAATTTGAACAAAATGTAATAAATCTAAAACATATTGGTTATAAGGATACACCAGATATATATGATTTACGAGAATGTCAGACTATATTTGACGATAGCTTTGATATCAATGCTTGTACAATTGATAGAAACCCTATATCAGATAGTGAGTTTAAAAAGGGAATTTTTTGGGGAGCTGTACTACCTTTGATATTATTTACAATGCCAACAATATTTTTAAATATTGTTGTTCCAAGAAATAAAGGTAAGTTAGAAATGCTAGCAAGGGGCAAAAAACCACCTAGAAAAAACCCCAGAATTTCTGTGCATTAAAGCTACAAAACTATCTATAAAGCTCTGTAATAATAAAAGATATGCTAATCTGTGCTTTTTATAATAAGTAAAAACAGAGAGGGGAAAGTTAACTCTTAATTATTTCCTTTTTGTCCCCTCTTTTATTGAATTGTATAAAATATTTAACTTAATATTTCTAATATTTTACAATGAGAGCCATTAAAAAAATCTTGACCTGTCATTGGTTTTTTACCTTCTGGCTGTAATTTTAATATTTTGATAGCATCTATTTTGCAGGCAATTGTTAAATTTTTGTCCAGTATAGTGGCTGGCTTTTGTTTGTCTTTTGTTTTTATAATCTCTACTGCCAATATTTTAAGCCGCTTTTTACCATTATTATAAAAACACCAAGCAGATGGCCAAGGGCTAAAAGCTCTTATTTTTCTTTCTATTTCCTCAGCTGTATCTAGCTCCCAAATAATCTCCCCTTCTTGTTTTGTTAACATATGGGCGTAAATTGCCTCTCCAACCTGTGTGGCTACTTTGGGTATATTGCCATTGTTGTATAATTCTAAGACTTCTGCGATAGTATTTGCGCCTAAATTAGATAATTTATCATGCAAAGAGCTTGCAGTTTCTTGCCTGTCTATTGCAATTTCTTTTTTTAAGATTATAGGTCCTGTATCTAATCCTTCTTCCATTTGCATTATACAAATACCAGTTTTTTTATCCCCTGCCAAAATTGCCCTTTGAATTGGAGCTGCCCCACGCCAACGAGGAAGTAAAGATGCATGTATGTTCAAACAACCATATTTAGGTGATTTTAATATGGATTTTGGCAGTATCAAACCGTAAGCTGCAACAATTGCAATATCTGCCTTTAAATTTTTAAAATTTTTTATATCTTCCTCAGCTTTAAAATTTGGGGGAGTAAATATTGCTAAATTATGTTCTTTTGCAAAAGCATGCACGGCAGATAGACGAGTTTTATGCCCACGTCCTGCGGGACGGGGAGGTTGAGAGTAAACCCCTACTATATCATGTCCAAGTTCTTTTAGCTTTTTTAAAGCAGGAACAGCAAAATCCGGAGTTCCCATAAAAATTATTCGCATTTTTTACTTTGTTATTTCCTAAATTTATGTTGAATTATAATAACGTTATTTAAAACATATAAAATATAAGGTGTAAATATGCGATATATATTTTTAAGTTTATTTGTGTTTTTATTTTTTAGCTCTGAGGTCAGAGCAGATAAGATATCTGATATAAAAAATATAGAAAATTATCTTCAACAGTTAAAAACTATGAAGGCTAGATTTATTCAAACAGCTCCAGATGGTTCAAAAACTTCAGGTATTTTTTACCTTGAACGTCCAGGTAAAATGCGTTTTGAATATGACCCACCAATAGATGATTTTATTGTTGCAAATGGTAAGCGCATTTATTTTTACGATGCAGAAATGCAACAACAATCAAATGTAGCAATTGGTGAGACTTTGGCAGATTTTATTTTAAGAGAAAATATAAAACTTGCAGGCGATATCAAAATAGTGGATATAAAAAATAAAAAAGAAGGCACATTAAATGTAACACTTACTCAGCGAGTTGACCCAGAGGCAGGCGCAATTACCCTCATATTTGATAAAAATCCAATAAGGTTGAAAAAATGGGTTATATTTGACGCTCAAGGATTAACGACAGAGATTTCTCTTTGGGAAATAGAAACAAATATTGTTTTTAAGGATAAAAATATATTTAGATATATTGACCCCAAAAAGATAAAACCGACTTACAACGACTAGCCATAATAGTAAAGCCGCCATGATTTTGACGACTTTAAAATTTTAGAAATATAGCTATACTGCTACATCCTCTTTATTTTCGTCAGTTGCAAGCTCTTTAGATTTAGCTTCTAGCTTTTTTTCACGCTCCAGCTTACGCAGGGCTTTTTCTATAGCTTTTTCTTTATCTTCACGACGACAAAGACCAAGTAGTACAGGGTCTTGTGGTTTTAAAGTCATGTAATCGCTGTGAGTTTTATTTCTAATCGCATCTATAGTATTTTTTGTTGTACCTATTAGTTTTATAATTTGCCCATCACTAAGTTCTGGGTGGTTTTTAAGCAACCATAAAATAGCATGTGGTTTTTCTGCCCTTTTTGCAACAGGGGTATAGCGAGGCCCTCTCACCCTTTCTGTCGGCTGAGGCAAGTCACTTTTTAGCATTTTAAGTTGGCGTTTGGGGTCTTTTTCACAAGCCTTAATTTCTTCTTGGCTAAGCTCCCCACTAGTAATGGGATTATCACCAATAATAGCAGCGTTAATTTCACCATCAGCAATAGCTTGCACTTCTAATTCGTGTAGCCCACAAAAATTAGCTATTTGTTCAAATGTAAGAGCAGTGTTGTCAATTAGCCATACCGCTGTTGCTTTTGGCATCAAAGGTTTACGTGCCATAGTTTTTCTCCTTCAAGAAATAGTAAATAAAAAAAACCTAAAATATAAGGTAATATAACCGTATTTAAGGATATATAAGCTATATTTTAATAAAAGTCTATTATTTTTAGCAAATAAAATATTGCCCGATATGTAAAAATATGATATGGTAAACAGTAAATCAATATATGACTTTATTTTGTTGATTCTGTTTGTATGGTTTTTTTAGAGTGTGGCAATGTCAGAAGATAAAAACTTAGACGAAATATACCAAGAAATTGTTGATTGGGAAGATGCTTTTGAAAATATTCAAAAAAATATCACTCACATAGAAACAAGCACAAAAAGAATCATAAATTGGATACAAGAAAACGAAACAAATTTGCAACATATTTATTTTGATTTGGTAAATGCTAGCTTTGCCCCTAATCTAAGTGAAAAAGATATTCCAAAAGCTATAGAAAAATCAGGTGATTTACAATGTTTATTATTGAGAATGCCTCTTATAAAACAAGTATATAAGATAAAACCACCATATACAAATATGGGCATAAGCCTATATACAATAATAGATAATATGTCCAAAAATGCAAATGATGATATTCACAAAATTATACAAAATATAAATGAGGATTTTCCAGCTTATCTAACAGAAACAACAGAAACAACAGAAAAAAAAGAAACAAAAAATAAATCCAAAAAAGATAGAATTAAAAAGCTAGAAGAAAAAATTGCTGCAGAAGTCAAAAAAAGCTGGTGGCAAACAGAGTCTTCTTTTGAAAGTGATAAAAAGAAGTTTTTAATGGAGCAGCTGGAAAAAACAAAATCTGAAGTTCTAGACATAGAAACAAGCAAACCATTTTACATAGATAGTTTTTTTGAGTGGGTAAAAGCAAATAGAGGGTTGCGTGGTGATGATGTTCCAGGTGAAGGCAGGTTAGAAGACTTCATAAATGATACTTACCGCAATCCAGACTATATATTAACACAAGTATATAACGATTGTAACGAATCTATACAGGCTGTTTTTGATAACGTAAAGGAAAATGTCATTGCTTACTTTATGATTAAGTACGGGCTGTTGGTTAGAAATATAGGAATAGTAAAAGACAATATTGATGGTAGTGAAGATAGAAGGAAAATTTTATCACAGATTTTACAGGAAGAAGGTAAAAAATCCCTACTGGAATATATGATAGATGAGCTTACAGTCCCAACAAAGTCAAACCTATTTATAGAAACCATACAGGAAATGCCAGATGAGGTTTTTGAATTTGCAGAAATAGAAGATAAATATTCTAAGAAAAACCAAGAAAAAGCTTTTAATAAAATATTTGCTATGGTAGTTAACGGGAATTTAGAGCCTTGTGTTTTAAAACACACAGCAGATGCGATAAGAGCAGTTTGTCAGGAAGATTATTCTATATCAGAATATATAACAGACAATATAAAAAGCTATACAGATAAAATATTAGAGCTATCCGAAAAAGATAGAGCAAAGGCAAAAAGTATTTCTGATGAAATAATGGAAATTGCAGGTGTGAAAGAAGAAATGTCTTTTGTGAGTAGTTTTTCAATTGCTCTTTATAACAAAGATGTAGATATATTTTGCCAGCTTTTAGATGAGGCAAGCGAAGACGACAAAAAAAACTGGCTAAAATATCTAAAAAAATTAAAAGAACATAACGAATATAATCTTATCCAAGCATTACTTCAATCTACAATTAGCATTTCTGATAAAGCAAGAATGATAACTTCTGCTCATAGGGCTGGAGCGACTGCATTTAATTATAGAGAAAAAAATAAAATAAATAATATGCGTCGTGAGTTAAGAGAAGCAGTTTTAAACATTAAAAATAAAAGTAATAGTAAAAATGATAAAGACGCAAATTTTGCTATATTCTCAGTAATACAGGATTTTATATTCCAAAATACAAATACGGAAGAATATATAAATATAATAGCAGATATTCAAACCTCAAGCAGTAGCCCCATATCTTCTAGCTCTATATTGGAAATGGTAGTTGACTCTGATGCTAACAACACAGATAAGGCAAAAATATTAGAAAAGCTATTTTCTGGATTTACAAATGATATCAAAGTAGCTGCTGCAACTTACAGAGCTGCTGAAGTTAGCAAAAAACCGCAAATACAAGAATATTTATTTAATATTGCCGATAAAATTGTTGGTGAAAATATAAAAATAGAAAAAGATAGAGTTCAATCTGTAATTTATCCAGAAAAACTAACTTATATTTATCATGCATACGAGAGGCTAGGATATGGCACAACGGTTAAAGACGATGAAAGCACAGTTGCTATTTCCGAAGAAGACACCAAAATATATATGGATATATTAAGCAAAAGAAAAGGCGCACTAAAAATAGGAAAGGGGCTGGTTTATCCAAAAAACTTTTCTTTAGTAGTTATAGATAAAAAATTAGGGCAGATAGAATTTTTACGGAATTCTATAGATAAAATAGCTTTTAAAATTGAAAAACCAGAAGAAATAGACAAATTAAGCGAAGAAATAGCAAATATTTGTAATGATGATAACTATATCAATATAAATAATTCTATAATTGTAAATACTGCTTCTTTTGAATCTATTTTATATAATTCTACAAGTGAACAACTAACCGTAAATAGGGAATTTGTATTGCCAGAAATATCTCTAGAAGATTTTGATAAAATACTAGCTAAGCTAAAATATAGCAATAAAGATATTTTCTATATGGAAGACATGGGACTGGTGATAAATACAGCTTTAATAGATGCTGTATATGAAGATAAAAAAGATACAGAATATCAAATATCAAGCTCTAAAATTTTAATAAATGGGCAAAATGTAGATGTATTTACATTTTTTAATGAAGAAGTTATCTCATCTGTAATTGAGGCTATTAAAAAACAAGCTGGCTTTTTAAATATTGCCTCTGTGGATAACTTACATGTAAATACAAATAGAGTAGCCTTTTTAAAGTCGGAAGATGCAGGGATAGTAACTATTGCTACAAACAAAAATAGATATATTGAAAATATCCCCATAGAAGAAGGTTTTGAATGGTTAAATGCTAGGGTTATATCTGAAAGTGTGGCTATAGAAAAAAGAGGTTCAAAATTTATCTTTGATATAATGGGAGAAGAAATAGCAATAGATAAATCAGATTTGTCTTCATTGTCTGTTGCAAAAAACTACAAAAAAATTACAGATAACTTTTACTGTAAAGCTGACAATATACCAGAGATTGTCTTTGATAAAAACAATAAACAACTAACTGTAAAAACAAGTGGCAGTGAAATAATTATTGCAACAAAAAACATAGAAAAAATTGCTAAACAATTTGGTGTCAATACAAAAAAAGCAACTCAAAAATCAGCCTTATCTGTTAAGGAAATAGCATCACTATTTAACAAGGGCGCTTTAAAAAGTAAAAATATTAAGACAAAAACCAAAGCTCAAAAAAATAATAATCCTAAAATTTAAAAAATATTGCAGAATTTTAAATAGAGCTATATAGTTTTTAGCTAAAGCACATGTAAAAACTAATAGGAGCGTTTTGGTTATGATGAAAAAAATATATGCATTTGTAATTGTTAGTTTACTTATATTTGGAGGAATAAATACATCTATGGCAAATAATACAGAAGAAAAAATTGATTTAAGCAATAAAAATATAATGGTGATAGAGTTAGAATATGGCAAAGTCTTTATAAAGCTAATACCAGAGCTTGCCCCTAACCACGTAGAGCGTATAAAAAAACTGGTGAATTCAGGTTTTTATGACGGGGTTGTATTTCACAGGGTAATTGATGGTTTTATGGCACAAACTGGTGACCCAACTGGCACTGGTCGGGGCGGTTCTGGACAAAATATAAAAGCAGAATTTACTGATGAACCATTTTTAAGAGGGGTAGTCGGTATGGCAAGAGCGCAACATGTTGACAGTGCTGACAGCCAGTTTTTTATCATGCTTGCAGATGGTAGATTTTTAGATAATAACTATACAGTATTTGGCAAAGTTATCTCTGGTATGGAATATGTAGATATGATTAAGAAAGGTGAGCCTCCTACAAATCCAGATAAAATGTTAAAAGTTAGCCTTATTTCTGAAGATGAAATGTAAAAGCTATAAATTTGGCTTTAAGTAAAATAATATTTGACTTTTTACCTATAAAAACATACAACTTCAACCGTATGGTTGCTTAATTGGACTTGGGTGCTTTTTATAGATTCGCACCACATTTTCAAGCTTTGGATAACCATCAGCGTCCAGTTATGATGCCACCATGATTTATGGTGAGCGAAAATTATGACTAGGTTACGTATTTTACTAAAAGAAGAGGAAATTAAAATGGCACAAGCAAAAGCCACACAAATATTAAATGAAGAGATATCTATTGAAGATATAACAGGAGAAAAATCAAGTTTTGAAGATATGCTACAAGAAACATTAGGGGAAGTTGATACCTTTGATGGGATAGTAGTAAAAGGCGTTGTTGTCGCAGTAGATGATGATGCAGTTACAATTGATGTTGGTCTTAAATCAGAAGGTCGCGTACCTTTAAAGGAATTTGGGCTACAGTCAAATGTTAAGGTTGGTGATATGCTTGAAGTATATGTAGAGCGTATGGAAAATAAAAATGGAGAAACAATACTTAGTCGTGAAAAAGCTAGAAGAGAAGAAGCTTGGGAAGAGCTAGAAAAACTTCATGAAGCAGGCGAACAAGTAACAGGAACAATTTTTGGCCGTGTCAAAGGCGGATTTACCGTTGACCTTGATGGTACAGTTGCTTTTCTACCAGGTTCACAAGTTGATATTCGTCCAATTCGCGACCCGTCGGCTTTAATTGGAGAGCCTCAACCATTTATGATATTAAAAATGGATAGAGCGCGTAGTAATATTGTCGTTTCAAGAAGGGCTATTCTAGAAGAAAGCAGGGCAGAGGCACGCTCAGAGCTTGTATCTAGCCTAAAAGAAGGTCAAGTTTTACAAGGTGTGGTTAAAAATATCACAGATTACGGTGTATTTGTTGACTTAGGCGGGGTAGATGGACTTCTTCATGTAACGGATATGTCTTGGAAACGTATTAACCACCCATCAGATATACTACAAGTTGGGCAAACAATAGATGTCCAAGTTATTAAATTTAATGAGGAAACTCAACGCGTTAGCCTAGGTATGAAACAAATGAAAGAAGACCCATGGAAAGGCGTAACAGAAAGATTTAAAGCTGGTGAAAAATACAAAGGTGTTGTAACCAATATTACAGATTATGGTGCATTTGTTGAGCTAGAAGACGGTGTTGAAGGTTTGGTTCATGTATCAGAAATGTCATGGACTAAGAAAAATGCTCACCCAGGTAAAATTATATCTACTAGCCAAGAAACAGAAGTTATGGTTTTAGAGATTGATGAGGAAAAACGTCGTATATCTCTAGGAATTAAACAATGTGTTGATAATCCATGGCTAACATTTGCAGATAAACACAAGGTTGGTGATGTTTTAGAAGGTGAAATAAGAAATATTACCGAATTTGGTTTATTTGTAGATATTGGTGATGATATAGATGGTATGGTTCATCTTTCAGACCTATCATGGGAACAACAAGGTGAAGAAGCTCTTAAAAACTTTACCAAAGGTCAGTTAATCAAGGTTAAAATCCTAGAGATTCTACCTGAAAAAGAAAGAGTATCTTTAGGTGTTAAACAGCTTGAAAGTGATCCATTTACAGAAGCGCTTGGCGATTTAAGTAAAGGTAATGTTGTTACTTGTATAATTTCTGAGGTTAAATCTGATAGAATAGAAGTAACAGTAAATGATGGGGCAATTGCTGGCTTTATCAAAAAAGCAGACCTTTCAAAAGAACGCTCAGAACAGCGTCCTGACCGTTTTGCTGTTGATGAAAAACTAGATGCTAAAATTGTCAAAATTGATAGAAATAACAAAAAATTACAACTATCAGTTAAGGCATATGAAATAGATGAAGATAAAAAAGCTATGGCTGATTTTGGTTCTTCTGATAGTGGCGCATCTTTAGGTGACATACTTGGTGTTGCTTTGCAGGGTGCTGCGAATAAAGATGAGGCAAAAGAAGAAAAGAAAAAAACAGCCAAAAAAACAAAAACAGTAGAAAAAGCTGCATCTGAAGATAAGGAAGAAAAGCCTAAGAAAAAGGCAACAGCTAAAAAATCTACAACAAAGAAAAAAGCTGATGATAGTGAAAATGCAGATGCAGAAGAAAAAGCAAAGTAACTAAGCTTTTATTATTTTAAATATACCCCTCTCATATATAATATATGTGAGGGGTATTTTATTTATAGATATTCTTAAAATTATTCACATTGCTATCACTATATTGTTCATAATCTTATATTATAGAGATTTACTTAAGTTGGTAGCGCTGGCAACTTTAAAAATAGTTATATCTAGTCAATAAGCTTGACCTGTAATTTTACTTTGTTTATATTTTTGTGGATATACAGGCTATTTTGCTCCCGTAGCTCAGCAGGATAGAGCACTGGTTTCCTAAACCAGGTGTCGGGTGTTCGAGTCACCCCGGGAGCGCCAAAATATTTAAGTTTAAAATATATATTTAACTATAGTTTATTGTTATAAAATATGCTAAACTCCCAAAAAATTGAAATAAAATATTAAGGGTAATTAGGCATGTCTTCTGATTTTGGAAAAGCTCCAAAGAAAACAAAAGCAAGCGTTGTTGATATAGCAAAAATAAAATCTAATCCAAATAAAATAGTCAACAAAATTAGTGGTAGAACTTACGCTATGCAGGCCATTATTGATGGCGGTGGAGATATTGTTTGTAAGCTTGTCAAAAATGACAAAATAGATATGTTGGCTACTGATAAATTGGGTAGAAGCTTAATACATTATGCTGTGCTTAGTAAAAATAAAGATTTAGTAAATCTTTTACTGGAAAAAAATATTGATATAAATTTACGTAGCAAAGATGGTCTTACCCCTATCAATTTACTTTTTTCTGATAGCACTATTCAAAAAAAATTTAACAATCTAAGAGATGTTGACTACCAAAAAGAAGATAAAATAGAAGATAATAAAGCTGAGGCTGATATAAAATTTCTTGAATGGTTAATAAAAAAAGGCGCAGATGTCAATATAGGTGACAGAAAGGGTAATTTACCCCTGCATATGGCGGCAAAAAATAGTGGTGTTAGCACAATTTCATTTTTATTGAAAAATACAGAACAAATTGACAAAGCAAATCATAAAGGTATCAAAGCTATACATATCGCAGCTGAGCACAATAGTTTGGCGGTACTTAGGAAAATTATCCATCACAGGGTTGATATAAGGGCAACGGATAATAAAAAAAGAAATGTCCTGCACTATGCTCTTTCTAATAAAGATGAGCGAGTGATTGATTTTCTTATTTCTGAAACAGATGCGGTTAAGTTACTTAATGACAAAGATATAGAATATGAAAGAACAGCGCTACACCAAGCGATTATACATAACAGAGCCGCCATAGTTCCTAAAATGGCAAAAAGTGGCGCAGATGTAAATTCAAAAGATATACAAGGTGAAACTCCGCTGGATATAGCAGTTTCCTATAGATTTTATCATATAGTCCGAATGCTTCTTGATTTTGGGGCAGATGTTGATGGCTCTAATGCTCTTTATAACAGTATATATCCATATGACGACGATATAAAGACTTTCAACCTAATAATGGAACATCACTTAGATGTTGATGTGACAGATAAGGACGGTAACACTATTTTAATGAGAGCATTTCAATTTGGTAAAAATGAGATTATAGAAACACTTTTAGAATCAGGTGCTGATATCAATAAATTAAATAATGAAAAAGAAAATATACTTTTTTTTGTTGATTCTCAATGTTCGGACGAAATATTAAAAAAAGTGATAAAAAAGGGGGTGAATTTAAATCAAAAGTCCTCTAAGGGCTACACACCTTTACATAAGGCGGTTTTTGCTAATCGTAGTGAAAAACACGTTAAATTGTTGGTGGAAGCTGGGGCAGATGTTAATATTTTGGATAATCAAAATCGAACTCCTTTACATCACCTGCTAACCTATGACAAAAATTCTGCAATATTGGCAGAATGGCTAATAGATAAGGGAGCTGATATAAATTTAAAAACAAATGATGATGTTACTGTATTGCATATGGTAAGTTCTATAGATGATGCTCATAGAAGTTTACTGCCACGTGTGATTAAAGATTCTAGCATAGATATAAATGCCGTTGATGATAGGGGTAGTACACCGCTATTTTACGCAGTTCAAGATGGATGTGTACAAAATATTAAGCTTTTACTAGAGCATGGAGCAAACCCAGATATAATGAACGATTATGGCTCATCTCCTAGGATTTTGTCTAAATATCATTATAATCAGGATATAATGAAATTATTTAAAGATTACGATAAAAAAATAAATTCTAAGAAAAGTAAAAATCCAAGACCACCTAAGAGGGGTGGCGGATTTAGCTTGTAATATTTAAAGATATGTCTGATATAATAATAGAAGAATATAACTCTTATGGCGTGATTATTTTGAATAGAAAAGATGCTATGGGGGCGCTTTCTTTGGATATGTTAAGGGTTATATCAAATAAGCTTGATATTTGGAAAAAAGACAAGACTATTAAGGCTGTTTTAATTAAGTCTAACCTAAATAAAGCCTTTTGTTCTGGGGGAGATGTAAAAGAAGTGGCAAAAAGGGCAAAACTAGCCCAACTAAAAAATGGCAGTTCAAAATTTGTAACTGAATTTTTTAAAACTGAATATTTACTAAATGCTAAAATTGCCAGCTTTCCTAAACCATATATTGCTTTTTTAAATGCTATTGTTATGGGGGGTGGGGCAGGTGTGTCTTTGCATGGTTCTCATATAATTGCAGATTGTACAGTTAAATTTGCTATGCCAGAAAGTAAAATTGGCTTTTTTACAGATGTTGGAAGTGGTTTTTTTCTAACAAAATCTGTGGGATATACAGGGCTGTATTTAGCGCTAACGGGAAATGTTATATCAGGGGAAGATATGGCAAAGCTTGGTTTTGCTAGTCATTTTACAAAAGATAGTAATTTGAAAGATATTTTAGAAGATGTGCTTAATTCTAACAATCCAGATGATATTTTAACAAAATATAGCTACAAAAAATCTAAATATAAATATCAAGATAAAATAGATAAATATTTTTCTAAACCATCATTAGAGCTAATATTTAAGGCGTTAGAGCAAGATAGTAAAAAAGATATTTGGTGTTTTGATACTTATACAACTCTTAGCAAAGCCTGCCCAACTAGCCTTAAAGTTATTTTTAGACATTTTTATTTGTCTAAAAAGTTAAATGATATTAAAAAAATAACAGATATGGATTTTTGTGTTGCTCAAAATCTAAGTAAAAGAGCCGATTTTTATGAGGGGGTAAGGGCAGTTTTAATAGACAAAACTAACGATGCTAAATGGTCGCCGGCAACAATTTGGGATATTAAGGACAGTGACATAGATGCTATATTTAATTAAAATATAAAAAATACATTTTCTATCTCAGAAAAAAGTTTTAGAATGTACGGTGTTTATTATTATTTTTATATGTAGAGGATATTATTAAAATGAATTCACCTTATTATGAAATTATACATTTAATAGAGCGCCTACACAGACAATTTTTAGATGTACTTAAAATTGAGCTAGAGCGGGCAGGGGTTAGGGATATCAATAACGTACAAAGCCTTGTACTTCACAATATTGGTAATGATGAAATAACGGTTGGTGAGCTGACCATGCGTGGTTATTATCTTGGCTCTAACGTATCTTATAATGTTAAGAAAATGGTTGAAAATGGCTATTTAATACAGGAACGCTCCATTCATGATAAACGTTCTCTTAGAGTTAGACTATCTGATAAGGGTCATACTTTAAATAAAGCTTTGGCGGATTTATACAAAAGACATGAGGAACTTTTAGCAGAAATTGGCATGAGCGAAGAAAATCTATCTGAGCTAAATTCTAATTTACTCTCGCTAGAGAAATTCTGGGCATCACAAATGACTGGAGGAGAGTTAAAACTCCCTAAAACAGGCACAAAATAGCTTTGAACTAGTTTTTTAGGAGGGGAACTTAAATGTTAAGGGATTTGTTTAGATTTTTGCTTTCCCCTAAAAAACGCTATCAAAAAGATAAAAAAATTCTAGATAGTGGCACAGAAAAACAAAAACAGCTAATCGCCGCAAGCAAGCATACAAATCCAGAAATTTTATATTATATGGCAGATGACCCTTCTCCAAAAGTAAGGCGTGAAGTGGCGAAAAATACAGCAACCCCAATGCATGTAAGCCCTAAACTTGCTAAAGATAGTAATGAAGAAGTAAGGCTGGCTTTGGCAGAAAAGTTAGTTAAGCTACTACCTGACTTGAGCAAAGAAGAACATTCAGAATTATTTGCCTTTGCTATGCAGGCGCTAGAAAATTTAGCAGAAGATGAGGCATTTAAAGTAAGGCGAGCTTTGTCTAGCTCACTGGTAGATTTGAAATGCGCTCCACCATCATTAATTAAAAAGCTGTCCCTTGATATAGAAAAACAAATATCAAAGCCTCTATTAAAATATTGTGTGAATCTAACAGACGATGATTTGCTTTTTATTTTAGAAAAACACCCCGCCCCATGGGCAGCAGAGGCAATTGCTGAGAGAAAAACTATTACTGCTAAGATTGCAGCTGGCATATTTAAAACAAAAAATGTAGCTGCGGGTGAAAAGATGCTTAAAAATAAAGGCGCTCAAATATCAAAAGAAACATTAGAAGAAATAGTTGAATATGCAAGAAACTGCCCTAAATGGCATGAAGCTATTGCGCTTAGACGTGATTTAACATTTGATTTGGCAAGAAAGCTAGTTGGATTTGCCAATAAAGCTATTTTTATTATTTTAGAAAAAAGAAAAGATTTTGATAAAAAAACAAAGAAAAAAATAGCCAAATTGATAAAAAGAAGAATAGCATTTAAAGATAGTAAAAAAACAAATAATGTAAAAGAACAGGTTAGTGAATATAAAATAAAAGGTCTGCTTGATTCAGAAACTTTGTTAGATGCGCTTGCTTGGCATGATTTTGATTTTATTTTTGAGGCTCTGTCACAATTATCTGGAATCAAAGCAAGTAAAATAGAAAAAATAGTAAAAGATAAAAATCCCAAAAGACTAATTGCAATTGTTTGGAAGGCAAAACTACCCATGCGACTGGCGGTTGAGCTAGAGCAGAAAATGGCAAATATTCAACCAAAATATATAATATATGCAAGGGGTGGGACTGATTTCCCTTTTTCTGATGGTGAAATACAAAAAATTTTACAAGAAATAGAAAAATAAATTCAAAGGATTTATAAAGTCTGGGCGTCTAATTTATAAATAGCTTAAAAAAGTAAAAAGACAATAATGTGAAAATACAAGAAAAAATATATACAGAAGAAACAATAGTTCGCCAAGCAATAAATGGTGATAGGGACGCTTTTGCTATGATTATTGAAGAAAATTATGAATTTATTTATAAAATTGCATGGAAATTTTCTCTAAATAAAGAAGATGCAGAAGATATTGCGCAAAATGCAGCGGTAAAGCTAGCAAAAAATATTAGTAAATATAGATTTGAGGCTAATTTTTCTACTTGGCTATATCGTTTAGTGATAAATACGGCTAAAGATTTTTTAAGAAGTAAAAATAGAGTAGTTAAAAAGGAGCTCCCAATATTGGAAGAAGTCATAGCCAGCACAGCTAAAAACCAAGAAGAACAGCTAGAGGCAAAAGAGTTATTACAAGAAATAAATAAATTACCACAAGAACAAAAAGAAGCGGTTATTTTAGTTTACTGGGAAGGCTATAGCCATAAAGAAACAGCCAAGATATTAAATTGTGCAGAAACAACAATATCGTGGCGTCTTTATGAGGCGCGCCGAAGACTTGGCAAGTTCTCAGGGGAGAAAATAAATGAATAAAAAAATAATAAGTGAAAAAGAAATAAAAGAGATGCTCGCCAGCGTCAAAACGCCAAAGCTAGATATAAATGCAAAAAAAACAGCAATAAATACAGCTATAAACAGCTTTGATGAGGCACAAGAACAACTTAAACTAAAAAAATTACAAAAAAATGCAAAAAAATTCCAAGGAAATACAAATAACAAACGTCAAAAGGTTATAGAAGATAAAAATAATATAACAAATAAAACTTTAACCTTATGGAGACGCATCATGAAAAATCAATTCAAAATAAGAACAATAGTAGGGGCAGTTGCGGCAAGTGCTTTGTTAATATTTATTGGTGGACCGTTGATTTTAGACGGTTACAAAACACCAATGACAACTCAAATTGCTATTGATAATAAGGAAGTCAGAACTAAAATAGAAGAAAATCTAAAGACAGATAATTCTAGGCCTGCCAAGAGTGAAGATATAAAACTAACCAATGACAGTAATGAGGGCAAAAAACAAGCTATAGTAAAACCTGCCCCCATAGCAACAGCCCAAAAAAGCTTGAGTCAAGAATATAAATTATCAAGAACAAAGCCCGTTGAATATGGTCTGCAACAAGGAAGGCATAAATTACAAACTCCTTTAGCTGATGCTTATGTTGATAGTGTGCGCTCCAATATTGCTAGGACTCCAGATATTATTGTTCCTCCAACTTTTAGGGACATAGGACGGGATAAATTTAAAAAATTTGATGACAATCCAGTAAAATTAGTTGCAAAAGAACCTGTATCAACCTTTTCTATTGATGTGGATACTGCCTCATATGCTTTTACTAGAAATGCAATATTGAATAGAGGAGTGCTACCTCCCAAAAACGCGGTAAGGGTAGAGGAGTTTATCAATTATTTTGATTATAACTATCCAGTGCCAAGCAACAAAACAGTTCCTTTTAAACCAACTGTTACCATGTATGATAGCCCATGGAAAAAGGGCAATAAGCTAATTCACATTGGTATTAAGGCATATGATATAGATAAATCAGAAAAGCCAAAGTCTAATTTAGTATTTTTATTAGATACATCAGGTTCTATGAGTGCGCCAAATAAGCTACCACTTTTGATAAATTCAATGAAATTACTTGTAGAAAATTTACAGCCAGATGATAGCGTTGCAATAGTCACTTATGCTGGAAATGCAGGTGTGGTTTTAAAACCAACAAAAGTAAGTGATAAATATAAGATAATATCAGCCTTGGAAAGCTTGCGCTCTGGCGGCTCAACTGCAGGGGCTGAAGGTATAAAAACTGCCTATGAGTTAATAGAGCATAATTTTGATAAGCAAGCAGTAAATAGAGTAATTTTAGCCACTGACGGTGATTTTAATGTTGGTATTACCAATCCAGAGGAATTGCAAGATTTTATAGAAAGAAAAAGAAAAACAGGCGTTTTTCTATCAGTTCTTGGTTTTGGACATGGTAATTATAACGATGATTTGATGCAAAGATTGGCTCAAAAGGGCAATGGTAATGCCGCTTATATAGATACATTAAAAGAAGCAAGAAAAATACTGGTGGAGGAGGCTAACAGTACATTTTTTACAGTTGCCAAAGATGTAAAAATTCAAGTTGAATTCAATCCAAGCAAAGTTGCGGAATATCGTTTAATTGGCTATGAAACACGCAAACTTAATAGAGAAGATTTTAACAATGATAAAATTGATGCAGGTGAAATAGGCGCAGGTCATAGCGTAACTGCAATTTATGAAATAACTCCAGTTGATGCAAAAAATAGTCGTTTAATTGATGATTTGCGCTATGAAAAAACTTCAATAAAAAACACAAAAGCTAAATCTAAAGGCAAAGAATATGCTTTTCTTAAAATAAGATATAAATTACCAAAAGAAGATAAAAGTAGGCTAATTGCCCGCCCAATTGATAAAAGTGATGAAATTAGCTTTGATAGCGCTACTGATGATATAAGATTTGCGGCTGCTGTTGCTGCCTTTGGGCAAAAATTGAGAGGAGGCAAATATATAGGCGATATGAGCTATGACGATATAATAAACATTGCTAAAAATGCTAAAGACGCAGATGAATTTGGCTATCGGGCTGAATTCATTGATATGGTTAGATTGGCAAAAACAGCCTCCACAATCTCAAAATAAGTTAGAGGATAAAATGCAAAATGTAAAAACTTACATATTGTTAAGGCTTTTAGGAGCATTTGAAATTATAATTTTTATGAAGCAAGGTCTAAAAAGATTTGATGGAACAGCTAAAGAGACCTTGCTTTCTTTTTCTATTTTACTGATAACTATGCCACTTTCCTATCTTGCAACTGATATTAAAAAACCACTTGGGGCAGAGGATTTTTCAACGAATTATATATATTTTGTAGGTACAGTGATTAGTGTCGTGTCATTTGTTGTATCTTTATTGTTGCTTTTTGCTTTTGCTAAATATGTTACAAAAAATACTAAAAAAATATGGTTGTTTTACACAATATTTAATTGGGTTGTGGCTGTTTTTATTCCAATTGCTATATTATTATATTATTTAAAATTCAACGAAATGTTGGATAAAAGAATGGTTGAAGATATAAATATTTTTCTTACTCTTTATGGTTATGTAATTGCTGGTTTTGTTATATACCGAATATTTAATCCACCTTGGGAATTAGCGGCAGCCTTTGCCTGTGGGATTTTAGTTATTGACCAAGTAATATATGACTTGATTTTTACCATAGCGGGCATACCAATAGTAGATTATATGGAAGTTTTTGGTTAGTTACAGAAATATTTATCCCAATATTAAATTTATTCAAACATATTCTTACACAACATCATCGGGGATTGTTTAAGCCAATAGTTTTAAGTAACCTTAAGAATAGCTATATATAGCTATTTTCTTTTAAAAGGATTTTGTATATTTTGCGCTTGTGCAGTTTTTTTTGCAAAAGCTTTTGGAAATTCTTTTATTAACTGATAATCATCTCCATAGTCAATAGTTGTATTTTCAAAAAAACTTTTAATATCTTTAAGGGGATTTGCCATATTTTTCCCCTTGACGTCATATATAAATTTAATATTTTCAACAAAGATACGTATTTGGTTTGCTGTAAGCTTTGCTTTTTCACGTTCGCTTTCGCTAAATATTGAAAATATTCTAGATAGGCTATATTCGCAATTAGTAATAAATTTTTTTGTTTTTGAGTCAGGGTTGCTTTGAATTTTGACTATAGCTTCAATCGTGTCTTTTTCTAGTGAATTGGCTATTTTTAATTTCTTATCTTTGCTTAACTTATTTGTAGCAGATAGTATTTTCTTGTGATTGTCTAAATCTCCAACTAAATTATTTAGCTCACAGCCATGAAAAAAATCTTTATAGTTTTTATCCATAAGAATCGCCCCGCTTAAATGTTAAATAATTATGTAATACTATGCGGGCTTTTGTGTAATCTGTCAACAGATGGTGCTAAACTGAGCAATTAAACTTGCTTTAAAGCCTATTTACACGTAAGCTTAGTTTGTGGGGTAACTTATTGCAAATAAAGTTAAATTAGGCAAGTATGACTATAGAAGAAACTATATTAAATAAAATGATAGCAAAGGCAAAGAAAGCCCAAAACAACTCTTATAGCTTGTATTCTAATTTTGCAGTTGGAGCTGCCATTTTATCTGATAGTGGTAAAATTTATGCTAGTTGTAATGTTGAGGTTGCTCATTTTAAAAGTATCTGTGCGGAGGCTGGGGCAATTTCTTCAATGATAAGTGATGGTGGTAAAAAAATAGATACTATCTTAATCATTAGCCCAAATGATGAATCTTGTCCCCCTTGTGGAGATTGTCGGCAAAGAATTTTAGAATTTTCCACAGCAAATACAAAAATCATAACCGTTGATGTTAGGGGTGAGAATTTAAAAAAATTTACGTTAGATGAGCTACTTCCACATTCTTTTACTATAAAAAAATAAAATAAAAAAATGGGGGACGTGCGCCCCCTTAAAAGTTATATCGAAAAAAACAATGACAATTTTTAAAAGTGTATAATTGCCTTTATGGTGGTAGAGTTTAAGCTACTTTCTTTTTAGTTAATTCTTCTTTTAAAATACGTATTTTATCTCTAATTATAAGTCGCTCTCTTTTTATTTTTGTTATAAGCACTTGATCCCAAGACGGTGCTTTTTTTAGCTCTTTTTCAACATTGTTCAGCTTATTTTCCAAAGAGGTGAGATGTTTTTTTATTGCCATATCTTACTATATCCCTTCTGTATCAAAATTTAACCAAAACTAACAAATGTAAATATTTACTATAAGCTAAGTATTCATTTATTAGGTACAAATATAATGCTATATGAAAAATATTTATTTTGAATTAACAATTATTATTTCTAAGTAAAATTATTTAGTA
>JALTWL010000154.1 GCA_027047045.1 Micavibrio sp. | reverse complement strand
ATAAGAGGGGGCATAAAGCCAATATTTAACATCTACTTTTTCATGATTGGCGACTATAAATAATATCGCTAAAATAGTAATTGGAGTTGTAACAAGCCAAGATAAATATTTCATAGGCAAATACCCCCATTATCTTAATTAGGCTTGCTCAGGGTTTAGGCGATCGTGCAGACCTTTACCCGTTTTAAAGAAAGGCACAGATTTTGCTTCAACAAAAACTTTCTCTCCAGTTCTGGGGTTTCTGCCCTGTCTTGCTTTTCTATTTTTAACTGAGAAAGTACCAAATCCACGAAGCTCAACTCTATCGCCACGCTCCAAAGCAGCAGATATTTCTTCAAAAATAGTATTTACAATTTCTTCTGTATCACGCAAATACAGATGAGGATTAAGCTCTGCTATACGTTGTATCAATTCAGATTTAGTCATATTAAAAAGCCCCTTAATTTTTACTTAAAGCAAAATTTTACAACAATTTACATTTACAAACCGTAAATAACAATAAATATAATAATGCCATATATTTAACACTGCCAGTATTATTATTATACGTCAAGCGGATAGTTAATAAAAGTAACAATATTTTAAAAAAATTAGATTGATTTTATTTCTGTTAATTGGCTAGTAATTAAACGTTTGACAGGAGATAATTTATTTCCCAATCTTAACATTGTTTTTCTAAGTAGCTTAGCTGTCTTTCCTTCTTCGGTATATAGTTTAACTAAACTATTTGTTCCAAAATAAAGAGGAGCAGTCGCAATACGGTGCTTTTTTTGATATCGTTGCAGTAGTAAATCTCCACCTATATCCATTGCAATATTATTTGCTTTTCTTATTTCAGATGCCAAAATATTTGCCCCCTTAAGACCTAAATTATAGCCATGCGCTGTAACTGGATGCATACCAACTGCAGCATCACCGATTAGGGCAAATCTAGTCTTTACAAATTTCTTTGCGTATACACCCATTAAAGGATAGGCATATTTTTTACCTATAAGATTCATTTTGCCCAATCTATTTTCAAAACGCTCTTGTATATCTATATTAAATTCTTCCTTAGACATATTCATTAGCGCATCTGTTTTATCTGATGAAATAGTAATAACAATTGAAGATTTATTGCCAACAAGTGGCAATACAGCCAAAGTTCTACCATAATGAAAACATTCATATGCTATATTATTATGAGGATTTTCATGTTCCATTTGGCAAACAATCACAGTTCTGCCAAAATCATTCATATATGATGCAATACCCATTTTTCTACGCATATTAGAAAATCGGCTATCGGCGGCAACAGCAAGTTTAGATTTTAATTTTCTACCATCTGCAAGTACGACCTCTGCCCCACAACTGTCTGTATTTAGGGAGATTACTTCAATTCCGTCTATAATAGTTATATTTGCAAGCTTACTGACAGCTTTAAAACTAGCTTTTCTTATAATATGGTTAGAAATAATGCAACCCAAAAAATCTCTGCTAGTGTCTTTGCTGTCAAAATTAAGAACATACGGCTCATCACCATTTAGTACTTTTGCTTTTTTTATTTGTCCGATTTCACTCTCGGGGATATTTTGCCACACCCCAATTTTTTTTAATAATTCTATAGATAAATGGGTAAGGGCAATATCTCTACCATCTTGAGGAGGATTTTTTAATATTTTCAGTGGTGATTTTTCTATAATTGCAATTTTTAGTCCTATCTCACTTAGCAATTTTGCAAATGCAAGCCCCGCAGGTCCAGCCCCAATAGTAATAATATCAAATTCTGTATTTTTATTTGCCATTTTCAATATTTCCTTGCTGTTAATCTTTTTTAAATATATTATGCAGGCATTATACATTACAAAGCTTGGAATTTAAAAGATGAAAAAAAATAAATATCGCAGTTTGACCAAAGATGAAATATCTTATTTAAAAGAATTTTTTAAAGATAGCTTGGATTATAGCTCTGTTAAAATATATAATAGAGTTTACTTACCAGTTTTTCACCCTAAAAATGGAGCGATGGCTCCTGATGGTAATATTTATATTAGGGGAAATTGTTATCGTGATAACTATGGCTCTGCTGACACTCCTGAGCATTTGCGAGCTTTTTTCTTACATGAAATGCTTCACGTATGGCAAAAACAAAATAATGTTATGAATCTTCTAAAAGAAAGTATTTCTGAAAATTTAAAACATAATTTTAACTATAACGCTGCTTACAATTATAAGTTAGAGTCTGATAAGGATTTTGTTGATTACGGCATGGAACAACAAGCCAGCATTTTAGAAGATTACTATATGTTAGTAAAAACTGGTAGCCTATCTCGGCGTATGCTAAATGATAGTAATGTAGAAAATATAGATGAGCTGTATAAAAAAGTACTAAGCAATTTTTTGCAAGACCCCAAATATGTTAGAAGATGCAAAAAAAGCCCCTCTGGTAAAGCATATTTAAAAAGAAAGCCCAATATTTAAATAAAAAAAACGGCTAGCAAATGCGTAGCCGTTTTTGATTATTTCAAAGTTTTAAACAAAATTACTTGTTTACAGCTTCTTTTAGAGCTTTACCAACTTTGAATTTTACTTGCATAGATGCAGGAATTGTAATTTCAGCACCTGTTTGAGGGTTACGACCTTTGGTTTCTTTGCGTTGTTTTACATCAAAAGTACCAAAACCGATAATTTGTACTTTACCACCTTTTTTAAGTGTTACAGAAACACCGTCTAAGAAGGCTTCTAAAGCACGAGATGCTTCAGTTTTTTTTAGGTCAGCTTGTTCTGCGATATATGCAACTAATTCACTTTTGTTCATAATTAGACTCCTTAAATTAAAATTATTAAATTAAACGAACCGAAGAAAGTGAGTAAAAAAATTTCCACAATCTTCAATTACGATAGATTCAAAAACTAAAAAACCCAACGTACAATATCAAAATAATTGTTACATTGTGATTCTATATTTTTTTAGAATCGCTCGACTATCTATAATCACTTGTTTTGTGCAGAATCTCAATGATGAATTACATTTTCCGGCATTTTTTTTGCATTTTTTTCCGTAATTTGCCCAATCTCATCATTTTTAGATGGTTTTAAAGCAACCAAAGGCTTGGTAAGGGCATATTTTAGTACTTCTTCTATATTTGATACTGGAATAATATTGATAGCTTTTTTTACATTATCAGGAATTTCTTCTAAATCTTTTTCATTATCTTTAGGTATAAGAGCAGTTTTTATATTTCCTCTAAGCGCTGCAAGTAATTTTTCTTTTAAGCCACCTATTTCCATTACTTGCCCAAGCAAGTCAACTTCACCTGTCATTGCAACATCTTTATGGACTGTAATTCCAGTTAGGGCAGATACCATAGAAGTTACCATAGCAATACCAGCAGAAGGCCCATCTTTTGGAGTAGCACCTTCTGGAACATGAATATGAACTGCTAGTTTTTCAAAAATATCTGGGCTTATACCAAATATGGGGGCCCTTGATTTCACCAACATTTCTGCAACTTGGATAGATTCTTTCATCACATCGCCCAATTTACCTGTCATAGTAACCTTGCCTTTACCAGCATGAACAACAGCCTCAATTGGTAAAATATCCCCCCCAGTTTCGGTCCAAGCCAATCCTGTTACTAGCCCTACTCTGTCCTTTTCATCTGCAATGCTAAAGCTATATTTTCTAATGCCAGCATATTTTTTTAAATTTTTAGGAGTAATTAAAATTTTCTTTTTTTTGCCCATTAAAATTTCTTTTACAGCTTTTCTAGCTAGATTAGATATTTCTCTTTCTAAATTTCTCACCCCAGCCTCTCGCGTATAGTAGCGAATTAAATCTCTAAGAGCATTATCAGATATAGAAAACTCACCATCTTTTAGCCCATTTGCCTCAAGCTGTTTTTTAAGTAGATGTTTTCTAACAATAGCCAATTTTTCTTCTTCTGTATAACCAGAAAGGCGGATTATTTCCATTCTGTCAAGCAGAGGTTTAGGCAAGTTAAGGCTATTTGCTGTACAAATGAACATAACGTCAGATAAGTCATAGTCAACTTCTAAATAATGGTCATTAAAAGTGTGGTTTTGTTCTGGGTCTAAAACTTCTAGCAAGGCAGAAGTTGGATCTCCCCGCCAGTCACTTGCCAATTTATCAATTTCATCTAGTAAAAACAGTGGGTTAGATGATTTTGCCTTTTTCATAGCTTGTACTATTTTACCTGGCATAGCACCTATATATGTTCGTCTGTGCCCTCTAATTTCTGCCTCATCTCTAACTCCACCAAGTGAAATTCTAACAAAATTACGATTTGTCGAACGAGCAATAGATTGCCCAAGAGATGTTTTCCCAACCCCTGGTGGACCAACTAAACATAAAATAGGCCCTTTAATTTTGCCAACACGTCGCTGTACTGCCAAATATTCAATTATACGTTCTTTTACCTTTTTAAGCCCATAATGGTCTTTATCTAAGATTTGTTCTGCAGCATTTAAATTATTTTTTAGTTTAGTATATTTTTTCCAAGGAATATCAAGTAACCAATCAAGATAATTTCTAACAACTGTTGCCTCTGCGGACATGGGGCTCATTTGTTTTAATTTTTTAAGCTCTTTTTTAGCCTTAGCTTTTACCTCTTTACTTAATTTTGTTTTTTTAATTTTATTTTCTAGCTCTTCAATATCATCAAGTGTATCTTCACCTTCGTTAAGCTCACGTTGAATGGCCTTCATTTGTTCACTTAGATAATATTCTCTTTGTGTTTTCTCCATTTGATGCTTAACACGACCACGAATTGTTCTTTCCATTTCCAGTAGGCTTATTTCGGTTTTCATTAGGCTAAAAATAACCTCAAGCCTTTTGCTAATATCAAGTTCTTCTAGTATTTCTTGCTTTTTTTCTCTGCTAAGCAAAAGATGGGAGGCAATTATATCAGCTAATTTAGACGGATTTTCCGTTTGTGATACTGTTGGTATAATTTCTGATGGAATTTTTTTATTTAGCTTAATATATTGTTCAAACTCATTTACAACTGTACGCATTAAGCCTTTTATAATATTTCCAGCATCACTATTTAAATCTGGACAATTATCATATAATATTTCAACTTCTGCGTCATAATAGTTACTTTCACTACAAAAAGACTTTATTTTGGCTCTTTGTTTTCCTTCAATTAGGACTTTTACTGTGCCATCTGGCAGTTTTAGCATCTGTAAAATAGAGGCAATTACCCCAACATTATATAAGTCATCAATATTTGGATTGTCTTTTTTAGAGCTTTTCTGGGTAACAAGCAATATTTGCTTATTTTCTTGCATAACATATTCAAGCGCCTTAACTGATTTTTCCCGCCCAACAAATAAAGGCACTATCATATGGGGAAAGGCAACTATATCACGCAAAGGAAGTACAGCGTAGCTTTTATCGTAGCTGATTATTTTATCGTCATTTTTATCATCATTAGACATTAGCTATTTTACCTCCCAAAAAGCTAATTATTACTATAAAATATATAGGTTAAGCTGCTTTTTTCTTATCATCATTACCCGCATTTGGGCGTTTTTTAACAACTTCATCAATTAGACCGAATTTTTTTGCAGTTTCAGGATCCATAAAATTATCTCTTTCCAGTGCTTTTTCAACATCTCTAATTTTTTGTCCTGTGTGGCTAACATAAATTTGATTAAGGCGTTTGCGTAAATCAAGTATTTCTTTAGCATGTATTTCAATATCAGTTGCCTGCCCCCTTGCCCCACCAGAAGGTTGATGAACCATTATTCTTGCGTTTGGTAGAGCATATCTTTTACCCTTAGTCCCAGCGGCAAGTAACAAAGAACCCATAGAGCAAGCCTGTCCCATACAAAGAGTAGAAACATCAGGGCGGATATATTGCATAGTATCATAAATTGCAAGCCCAGATGTTACAACTCCACCAGGGGAGTTAATATACATAAAAATATCCTTACTAGGATTTTCAGATTCTAAATGTAAAAGTTGGGCACAAATAAGGCTTGCCATACCGTCATGCACCTCACCATTAACAAAGACAATCCTATCTTTAAGTAAGCGAGAAAATATATCAAAGCTACGCTCTCCACGGGCAGTTTGTTCAATTACCATAGGAACTAGATTATTTGTTATTGTATCAAAATTGCTCATTTAATTACTCCTAAATTTTTTATAAAAACCACAACGAATAGAATGCCACGAGCAAAGAATAAAGGCAATTCAAAAAAGCAAATTAAAAGCAAAATAATAAAAACCACCCGCAAGACACAGGCCTAAACGGGTGGCATAAAATCAAAACAAAGAAGGTAAGTTAATATTAAAATTTATAATATTAACTTAAATTTTAGTTACATACCTCTTTTAGGTGTATTTTTCTTTTTGCTGGCACTGCTAGGAGCAGATTTATTATCATTTCCAGCTTCACGCGTAAGACGCTTTTTGTAAATTTCTTCAATGGTTTTCTTAGCTTCCTCATTGAATTTTTTACGTTTAGGCTCAGCATCTTCGTCAACCATATGTTCGTAAGGCGCTTTCTTTTTATGAGGAATAATTTCATCAATAATATTAAGTTTCATAGCTTCTTTTGGAGAGAGCCAATTATCACGGTCTAAAAGCTGATCATACCAATATTCTTCTTCAACACCAGTATGGGCAACATAGATATCAACAAGTTGTTTATAAAGACGCAACGTATTTTCATTCCCAATCTCCATATCGTGGAACGTACCTTTTGTACCAGCAGATACCTGATGTATCATAATACTTGAATTTTTTGCTGCAAAGCGTTTATCACCAGCAACAAGTAGCAATGAACCCATAGATGCCATTAGACCATAGCCACGTGTGTGAATAGGAGCTTCAATTTCTCTCATAGTGTCATAAATAGCAAGTCCATCAAGCACTGAGCCACCAGGAGAGTTAATAATCATATGGATTTCTTTATCTTTACTTTGAGAATTTAAATATTGTAGCGATGCTTGCACAACAGATGCCATAGCACCGTTTACTTCACCATCTAGACGAATAATACGTTCAGAAAGCAAGCGAGAAAATAAGTCCCAACGAGTTGTTCTAGCACCTTCTTGTTCTTCAATTTGTGGAAGATGGGTAGCATTTACATCAAACTGGTGTGATGCTTCATTGATTAGATTTTTTTGATCTTCTTCTGGTAATTTATCAAATAGAGTTTTTACTATATTGTAATCTTTTTTCATTTTATTTTGCCTTTCTTTGTTTTGTCAATTATCTTAGTAAACAACGTGACCCAACCCCAACTAAATTAAGTTAAGTCACTACACACCCTATGAGTTACAACCGAAAAAGATAGCTTTTAATCTTTTTTCTTTTTACTAGAACTGCTAGTTTTTTTCTTTGCTTTAGTTGATGCTTTTTTAGTCGTTTTTTTAGTTTTTTTAGCATCAGACAGAGGCTTTTCTGCCTCCTCAGCAAATTTTAGCAATTCATCAAAACTAACTTTATCCTCATTAACAGAACATATTTCCAGAATAAAGTCAACTGTTTTTTCTTCATATAATGGTGCTCTTAGGTTTTCTAAGGCTTTTGGGTTCTTTTGATAATATTCAAAAACTTGCTGTTCCTGCCCAGAATATTTACGAGCCTCATTAATTACAGCCTGTTGTAATTCTGTTTGAGAAACTTCAATTTTATTTTTTTGTCCAATTTCTGCTAAAACCAAACCTAATCTGACGCGACGTTCAGCAATCGTTTGATATTCTTTTTTCTCTGATTCGCTTAAATCTTTTTCATGGTCACAATTTTCATCATGAGGCGTATTGTTATTTTGGTGTGCAAGTTGATGTAATATATTGTTATATTCAGCCTCTAGCATGGTTTTTGGAACATCAAATTTATGAGTTTCATCTAAGGCATCTAAGAGCTGACGTTTAATATGCAATCTTGTCATTTGGTCGTAATCTGCTTGGATTTGAGATTTAACAGCATCTTTTAGAGCATCTAAGCTATCAAAGCCAAGTTTTTTGGCAAACTCATCGTCCATTTTTGGGGGGACTGACTTTTTAAGTTCTTTAACGTCAACTTCAAATACAGCCTCTTTTCCTGCTAGCTCTTGATTATTATAATTTTCTGGGAATGTAACAGTAACTGTTTTATGTTCACCAACCTTTGTGCCGACAAGCTGATCTTCAAATGTATCAACAAAGCTTTTACTGCCTAGCTCTAGAGTATAGCCCTCTCCCTTCATACCAGGGAGGGATTTTCCATCAACACTACCATCAAAATCAATTACAACAGCGTCCCCAGTCTTAGCTGCACGTTTTTCTTTTATGGTTTCAAATTCTTTTTGACTTGCAGCTATTCTATCAAGTGATTCTTTGATAGTTTTTTCATCTGGAGTTGCTGTATATTTATTTAACTTTATTTTTTTTATGTCAGCAACTTCGAATTCTGGTACTATTTCAACGGTCATTACATATTCAAGACCCTTACCTTCTTCAAAGCTTTTAACTTCTATTTTAGGCTGCATGGCAGGCTTTATGTTATTTTCATTGATAGCCTTCATAGAGCTATCATTTACTAGCTTTTCAAGCACTTCTCCCATAACGGCTTGTCCATATCTAGATTTTAATATATTTAAGGGAACTTTACCTGGGCGAAAACCTGGGATTTTGACTGTTTCACCTATTTCTTTTAAGCGATTACTAACCTGTTCTTCAACCTCATCAGCGGTCATTGTAACTTTGAATTCACGTTCTAAATCTTTATCTTTAGTTTGTGTTATTTGCATAATTTATAACTCTTTCTTTGTATTACCATACTCTATCATGGTTAGTGCTAATCCCCAGTGGTGCGGGCGGAGGGACTTGAACCCCCACGCCTAAAAGGCACTAGAACCTAAATCTAGCGCGTCTACCAAATTTCGCCACGCCCGCGACATAAATTAAATTCTACAAGCAGCTATTTGTACACATTCGCACAGTTACGTCAATAGTTTTGTTGCTTATATTTTATATTTTTATAATAATGGTATAAAAAGTAATAATTTTATTATTGGAAATACATAAAATATGGCAGATAAAAAAGTATTAGATAGACGCTTTTTTCCCGCAGATACGCTTATAATAGAGGAGGGAAGTCTTGGCAACTGCGCTTATTATATAGAAAGTGGCTTAGTAGAAGTTTTCACCAAAGCTACTGATGGACAGGAAATACGCCTTTCTTTGATAGGTGTTGAAGAAATTTTTGGAGAAATGGCTCTAATTTCTAATGAAAAAAGAACAGCTAGCGTTAGAACTGTAGAAGATTCAACGGTTATTATTATTACTCAAGAAGATTTCAAATATGCGCGCTCATCTGCTAATAAAGTTTTAACAAAATTACTAAATGTATTGGTTGAAAGATTGGTTGAGGCGAATAATTTTATAGTCAATCAACATAAAGAAATAGTAGATTTAGAAGAAAGTACTAATTTTAGTGTCAAAACTCTTGCTTATTCACTCCCACCTGAGTTACGTCCTAACTTTCAAAAAGAAATTAAACCCATATTGGCGGAGCTTATGTTGGTTATTGATAAATATAAAAAAATATCTGAGAGCAATAATGATGAAGATTAGAAAATATTGCAAATTAAGCTTTAATTTTGCTAGATAATTGGTTATTTATTTATCTATTGTTTTATTTTTTGCTTGTGCCTGTAGCTCAGTTGGATAGAGCGCGTCCCTCCGGAGGATGAGGTCAGGGGTTCGAATCCTCTCAGGCACACCATTTACAAATGAGTGTTAAAATGTTTAAAAAAGTAAATACAGACAAAGCCCCCACACCACTAGGTCCTTATAGCCAAGCAATTATTGCTGATAATGTACTTTATATATCTATGCAATTACCAATTCAGGCTGGCGATATTTCACCCGAAGCAGGTGCTAGGGAAGATATTGTAGCCCAAACAAAACAGCTAATGAAAAATGCTAAGGCTATAATAGATGCGGCTGACTTTAAAATAGAAGATATTGCAAAAGTAACCATATATCTAACTGATTTAACAGACGGAAAAGAAATAAATGCAATTTACGCTAAATTTTTCCCCAATATTTTTCCTGCTAGAAGTTTAGTAAATGTAAAATCATTACCATTTGGCTATAAAATAGCGGCAGATTTCATAGCCCAAAAAGCTTAGTGTCTATGACCGCGTCCATTGCCGCGACTAACGCGTTTGGCAGGGAGAGCCCGTTTTGGCTTTGTTGTTTCTTTTTGCTTGGGTTTTAATATACTATCCATACCAAATTCATCCACATATTCATTCCAACGTTTTGAAATAATATCCTGCAAGGCATCGGGCATTTTGTCTAAGACATGAATATAGTGATGCTTTTTTGTTTTTTTATCTTGCTCAATTGTAGATGTATCATCAGAGTATCTGAGATGAGCATTTTCAAGGTCGGCCATAAAAATAATAACTGTTTCAAGGCAGATATTATCTTCATCACCTTTTAAGTGATTTTCTTTGGCTTTTTCAAAAGCCTCCATTGATTTTGTTTTACCAAAACATTTAAATTTACAATTTGTTTCATAGTCAAAATTCCATTTACTACCCATTTTTTTGGCAGTAAATCTTATATAATATTCCCCCCCAACATCTGGGATTGGTAATTTGCTAGTGGTTACCCTTTTAACATTATTAAGTGGAGTTTTGCTAGCCACCAAACCGAATATTTTACGTAAAAATTTCATAGGTAAGTTTATCCTTTCTTTTTAATAATGAACACCCCACCATTTAGCAAGAATTAACATAAAAAAATAAAATTAAATCAATAGCATAAATATATGTATTATTTTTTAATAGTTGCGTCAAGGGGCTTTATTTTTTTAATAAAATAATATAAGTTATTTGCATAGAATATTTGTGCAATATTTTTCAGGAGAGGTTAAAATATGCTCGTAGAAGATACAGAAGAATTTATCATACCAGAAGGAGCTAGCCAAAATTTACAATGGCAAATAGAAACCGCACCGGTCGCATATGATAGGGCTATTGCTTTTATGGAGGCAAAAGTTAGAACTATTAGAGAGCGCGGAGTGGCCGAGATGGTATGGCTGTTAGAACATCCACCTGTTTATACCGCAGGTACAAGCGCCAAACAAGAAGATTTGCTTAACTCTAGATTTCCAGTTTATCATACTGGTCGGGGTGGGCAATTTACTTATCATGGACCTGGTCAGCGTGTTGCCTATGTTATGCTGGATTTGCAAAAAAGAAAGCCTGATATAAAGCGCTTTGTTTTTGATTTAGAAGATTGGATAATTAGAACATTATTTAAATTCAATGTATTGGGAGAGCGTCGTGAAGGTCGTGTTGGTATTTGGGTTGATATGGAGCCTTATGGCCACCCCAAAGGAACAGAGGCTAAAATTGCAGCCGTTGGTGTTAGAATAAAAAAATGGGTAACATTTCATGGCATATCACTCAACGTTAATCCAGAGCTAGAGCATTACAGCGGTATTGTTCCTTGTGGTATCAAAGAGCACGGTATTACCTCTCTTTATGATTTGGGGCTAAATATACCAATGAAAGAGGTTGACAGAGCCCTGCAAGAAACTTGGTACGAGGTTTTTGGTTAGGTATAATATAGTTTTTTAAACTATATTTACAGTTGCATCTATAGCGGGTGTGTCGTGTATAAGTACAGTTGCCCCGTTGTTTGCCGTATATTTATAGCTTGTCACACCACCATGTGACATAGGATCTCCATCTTGGACAAAACCACCACTAAGATTAACAGTATAGGTTGTTGACGGACTGTTTGGTTCTATACCCCAAATACTAAGTATATTACTATCAGGGTCAGTCATTTTTAAAACAGCCTCTGCGTCTAAATTTAGTATAAAATTATTTTCTTCTTCTAATTCAAAAGCAAAATTTTCTATATTTTTGAATTTTGAGTATATGTTACTGTCAGTAAAATCTATGGTTTGTTCATTTGCTACCATATCATCGGTCAGAATAACTGTATCACCTAAAAATGTATAATTATGCATATTTTCAGTTATCAAACTATTATCTCCCCTAATACCACCATCTATTAAGAGGAAATTAAAGTCATCTATTTTAAATGCATCACTACCCCTGCCTCCTAATAAAACATCTCCAGCATTGTCAGCTATAGGACTGTGTGTACGATTTGTGTAGTAATTTTCAAAATAAAAATAGTCATTTCCATCACCTCCATAGGCAACTGTTGCATTTCCCCCATCAATTGCATGATTATCAGTTGTAAAATTATCATTAAAATTTGTAACTTGCATAGCTAAATCTTCAATAACAAAGTTACCAGAACCATCTTTTGCTGTAACCTCTATATCAAATGTAAGGTCAACATCATTTGTTTTTGCTAGGGCAACTATCTCATTTGCAATAACTATATCACCATTATCTTTTATACTAAGAAGGCCATATATATCAATATTATCGGTTAGGTTATTTACATCTGTAATATTGAAGTCCCAAAAATGATTACCTCCATCAATATTAACCCGCCCAACTATTGTTCCTTCGCTTTGCAGTTGGTGAATTTCAAATCCATTTCCTCCCATTCCTGTTATATTATATTCAGGGGCAGTTGTACCGCCACCATTATTACCGTCATTACCAGACAAAGAGTCATCTGTATTAGTGTCGGTTTCATTTGTAATTTCGTCTTCATCTATACCGCCGTTATACCAATCATTTGGGGCGTCAGCAGCAAATTGTTTGATAAATTTACCATCAAATTTGCCAGGGATAGCAATAGAGGCATCACCGAGTAAGCTAAGCATGTCTGATGCTCCTTCTACCTGTTGCTGTGTTTGATAATTTATCATTTTTTGTACCAAGGGGTTGGCATCTTTTATTGTTGCCTCAGTTACAATTGTATCTGTATCTGCTGCGCCTTGCTGTTCTGTTGGCTGAGCATCTTTACCACCATCTTGTGTGCTGTCCCCGTCTTGCTTCGATTCGCTATCAGACTTGGGAGCTTGTTTATTCGCAGGTGTGCTGTTAGTTGGTCTATGATTTTGCATTGTATCAATACTGTTATAAACTGCAGGTTCAAAATTATAGTTAGAAGATAGATAGCTGCTATCTACTTGCCCAATATTTAAGGCCACGCTGTCATAAGAAGATAGCTGTACAGTTTCAAAATTACTATTTAACTCAACCAAGCCTGCGGCATTGGAAATTACAATAGCTCCATCAAGAACGGTTATTTCACTTGTTTCACCTGCTGGTTTAATATTACCAACAACAACTGTTCCACGTATTCCAATTGAGCCAACAGGAGTTTCTATATTAACATTTTCTGGGTCTTCCTTACCGATAACCCCACTTGTGTAAACAAATGCGCCTTTTAACATAGAGAAAAAAGAGCTACCACTTTGTTGCTCGCTATCATATATATACTCATCAATGGAGAGTCTTGCGTTATCGCTAATAACAAAACTACTGTTATCGGCAAAGGCAATATTAACATTACTACCATCAGCGGTTTCAACTATATCACCTTCATACAACAGGCTTCCCTCTTGACCGCCAACTCTTGTGCCATCTGCCCGCAAAATCCAAACTTCACCCTTAACATCTGTCATTTGCCCAGCTGGGCTTGTATCATTGACACTGCTACTTAAATTAGCATATTGCCCACTATGTGATGTTTCTATAAAGGAATCTATAAGCTCAGAAGATAAAAAACCACCATTAGGAGAAGTTATATCTACACTATCTGTAGTAGTGAAATACTCCTCTATTACCACGATTTCCCCATTTGGAGAAGTTAGGACTAAATTATCCCCTTCTTTAACAATGGTAGCATCATTTATAAAACTTTCATCAGGGAGAATGATTTTATCTTGTCCCACAGCAGAAAAAATTTGGCTAACCATTTTAAAACTCCTACTTACTTTATAAAAATATCAAATATGGCAATAATGCCATAAAAAACACACTAACATATCACCAGTATATGTAAACAACCTTAATGTTTGGTAAAAAATATATAACATTTTATATAAATTTTATTGACCTTAGGATATTTATTAAATAACAATGATTTTATGGAGGATAGTATTTTAATCATAAATTTTGGTTCTCAATATACTCAGCTAATTGCTCGTAGATTGCGTGAAATTGGTGTTTATTGTGAAATTTTTCCACCCAGCTCAAATAAATTAGAAAAATTTGCTAAAAATGCAAAAGGGATAATATTATCTGGCAGTCCCGCCTCTGTCAATGAGCCTAATTGTCCTAAACTTCCCAAAATATTATTTAGCATGGAAAAACCAATATTGGGTATTTGCTATGGAATGCAGGCTTTGGCTAAATATTTTGGGGGAGGTGTTAAATGCGCTAAAAAACGTGAATTTGGGCATGCTACTCTTAAAATACTTCAGCAAAATAAGCTATTTACAAATATTGATACAGATGAATTTTCTGTTTGGATGTCGCACGGTGATAAGCTTTTTGAACTTCCTCCTGATTTTAACATTATTGCAAAATCTGATAATACACCAATTGCGGCTATGGCTCATACAAAAAAGCCTATATATGGGCTACAATTTCACCCAGAAGTTACTCACACAAAATATGGCGTAAGCATATTAAAAAATTTTGCTGTTGATATTTGTAAATGTTCTACAAATTGGAACACTAAACATATAATTGAAATAGAAGATATAAAAATAAAAAATAAAATTGGCAATTCTAAAGTTATTCTTGGTCTGTCTGGTGGGGTTGATTCGTCTGTTGTTGCTGCTTTATTGCACAGGTCAGTGGGTAGTAAATTAACTTGTATATTTGTGGATACTGGGCTTTTGCGTATGGGTGAAGGCGACAAAGTAATGAATATGTTTCAATCTCATATGGGGATAAATGTTATTCGGGTAAATGCTAAAGATAGATTTTTAGAAGCGCTAAAATCTATAGATGAACCAGAAGAAAAGCGAAAAATAATTGGTAAATTATTCATAGATATTTTTGAAGAAGAAGCAAAAAAAATCAAAGAGGTTAAATTTTTGGCGCAAGGCACAATTTATCCAGATGTAATTGAAAGCGCGGGTGATAAAACAGGACATGCCCACACTATAAAGTCACATCACAATGTTGGAGGTTTGCCTGAAAATATGAATTTAGAATTGATTGAGCCTCTTAGATTTTTATTTAAAGATGAAGTTAAAAAACTAGGCTTAGAGCTTGGACTACCCAAAGAAATGTTATATCGTCACCCTTTTCCAGGCCCTGCGCTTGCTGTTAGAATATTGGGAGAGGTGAGGGCTGAATATATAGAAATTTTAAAACTTGCCGATGATATATTTATAGATGAATTGATAAAAAATGGTTTATATGACAAAGTTTCTCAAGCTTTTACGGTATTTTTACCCATCAAATCTGTTGGGGTTATGGGTGATGGAAGACGCTATGACTATGTAATTGCTTTGAGGGCTATTAAGACTACTGATTTTATGACGGCTATTTGGGCAAGACTTCCTTATGAATTTTTAGAGCATGTGTCAAGACGTATAGTAAATGAAGTCAAGGGTATCTCTCGCGTAGTATATGACATATCTAGCAAGCCACCCGCCACTATTGAATGGGAATAGTAATTATGCAAGAACTAGATAAAGTTAGTCTTAGAACTCTAGGCAGGCGTATTATGATTATTGGACCTAGCAATGCTGGTAAATCTACCCTTTGTTATGCATTGGGAAAAAAGTTAAATTTGCCCTCATACCATTTAGATCAAATACAACACATAGCATATACAAATTGGCAAGCGCGCCCTAGGGAAGATTTTATAAAAGACCATGATGCGCTTATTGCTAAAGATAGTTGGGTTATGGACGGTAATTATTCTATTGCTATGCCACAAAGATTGAAAAGAGCAACTGCCATAATATGGATTAAACCAAATTTAATTAGCTGTGTATGGCGATATATTGGACGATGTATTAAGGGTAAAAAGGGACGTTTCGGTGGGCTTGAAGGGGCTAAAAAAGAGTTTAGCTTTCAACTGTTACATTATATGATTTTTGGCTATCCACCTAAAAACAAGAAATATAAAAATTTAATAAATGAGTTTGGTGGGAACAAGCCGTTCATCATGATAAATTCTATCAAAGAGCTAAATAAATATTATAAATTTTGGCAGATTGAACGACCTTAAAGCTAACCACACAGCATTTTTATGGTTACAATATTTTTTCTTATAGCTATTCTTAAAATTATTTAGACTACCGATTTTAAGCACCCCAAATATGCGATTATGTAAAATCATATATTTTTTAGGAGGGGAAGGCGACTATCAGAAAATCTTAGCTATCATGAATAATTTTATCTGTAATAATATTCCCAAATCATATGGTGTTAACAATATATCAAGGTCATTATTACTAAAAACTGTTTTATTTGCCATTATTTAGCTCTGTATTTATATAATTATTTTATAACTGATTTATAATAGCTTGGATTTTAACATAGAGCAATTATTGCTAAACACTTAATTTAGCACAATCCATAAAGTAAGAACTATCTAGCTAATTTTAAAAGTAATTATAAAAAGAATATTTAAACCTGCATAATGTCTTTTTCTTTGCTGTGCAGTGTTTCATCTATTTTACTTACCCATTTATCGGTTAGTTTTTGAACATCTTCTTCCATAACTTTTAATTCATCTTCTGATATTTCGCCTTCTTTTTGCATTTTTCTAGCCGTCTCAATCCCATCGCGTCGAACATGTCTAACGGCTGTTTTTGCTTGTTCTGCATATTGACCTGCGACTTTTACAAGCTCACGGCGACGTTCTTCACTTAAATCGGGCAGTGGAACTCTAATCAAATTGCCGTCTGCCTGAGGATTTAAGCCAAGACCAGAATTTGCAATTCCTTTTTCAACAGCTTTGATTACAGTTGCGTCCCAAACTTGTACTGTCAAAAGTCTTGCCTCTGGCGCGCTGACGGTTGCTAATTGTGAAATTGGCATTTTTGAGCCATAAGCATCAACTTGTACGCTGTCTAAAAGAGCAGTTGAGGCGCGCCCCGTTCTAAGCCCAGACATTTCTTTGAGCATTACTTCATATGCACCTTCCATGCGTCGCTCTAAATCTTTCATATCTAATTCAGCCATTTTTTACCTCTTTTTGTTCATTTTTTTGATTTTCATCTATATCATCTACTATTGTAAATTCACCTGTGCCTTGCAACACTTTTGCAAAACTGCCCTTCTCATGCACGGAAAATACAATAACAGGTATATTATTATCTCTAGCAAGAGAAACTGCAGCAGCGTCCATAACTTTTAAATCACGGGCAAGTACTTCAAGATGCGTTAAATGTTTGTATCTTGTCGCATTGCTATCTTTTTCTGGGTCAGCGCTGTAAATACCATTTACTTTTGTGCCTTTAAGAAGGGCATCACAGCTCATTTCAGATGCTCGAAGGGCGGCGGCTGTATCAGTTGTAAAAAATGGATTTCCAGTTCCAGCCGCAAATATTACTACCCTTCCTTTTTCTATATGGCGAATTGCTTTTCTTCTTATATATGGCTCTGACACTGTTGACATTGGAATTGCGGATTGTACCCTTGTATCCACCCCTATTTGCTCAAGTGCATTTTGCAAGGCAAGACAATTTATAACAGTTGCAAGCATGCCCATATAATCAGCAGTTGACCTATCCATACCTTCAGCAGCACCCGCAACTCCTCTAAAAATATTACCAGCGCCAATTACGATACATATTTCTATGCCTAATTTTTTAGCCTCTTTAATGTCTTCAGCCACTCTTTTGACAGTTGTAGGGTCAAGCCCATAGTCGCTATCTCCCATTAAAGCCTCACCGGACAGTTTTAATAATACTCTTTTATAATGCATTAGATTTTCTCTTTAATTTTTTGTTAGTTAAGATTTACTAGTTAAACATTATAGATATAATCATTGTGGCTACAAGAATTAAAAAATAAAAAAGGTGCAAAGCAAAAGCTCTACACCTTCTTAAAAGCTAAATATATTTTATTTGCTTATCAGCCTGCCATTGCGGCAACCTCTGCGGCAAAGTCATCTTCTTCTTTTTCAACGCCTTCACCAAGCTCAAATCTAACGTAATCAACAAGCTCAATGCTAGCGCCAATTTCTTTTTCTGCATTTTCAAGCACTTTAGAGATTTTTGTTTCACCATCAATCACGTAAGTTTGCTCCATTAAGACAACTTGTTCATAATATTTACGGAGGCGACCCACCATCATCTTTTCAACAATTTCCTCAGGCTTGCCGGATGCGAGTGCTTGTTCTTTTAAAACCGCGCGCTCACGCTCTAAAGCATCTGCATCAACTGTGTCAATTGTCAAAGCCTCTGGGCGGGCAGCTGCAATATGCATTGCGATTTGCTTACCAAGTTGCTCTAATTTTTCTTTATCACCATCTGATTTTAATGCAACTAAAACACCAATTTTACCAGCCCCTGCAACTAAAGCTCCATGCATATAGCTAGCCACAATACCACCATCAACAGATAGTCTAGCCACACGACGAAGATGCATATTTTCACCAATCGTTGCAATCATATTGGTAAGTCTATCAGCAACCGTTTCACCGTCCATATCTGCTGCGTTCATATCATCAATGCTTGTACCTTTTTCAAGCGCAATATCAGCTAATTTTAGTACAAATTCTTGGAATTGCTCATTTCTAGCAACAAAGTCAGTTTCTGCGTTAAGTTCAACCACAGCACCAACATTACCTGCGGTTTTAACCGCAACAAGACCATCAGCTGCAACACGTCCTGCTTTTTTAGCCGCCGCAGATAGCCCCTTTTTGCGTAACCAGTCAATAGCTGATTCCATATCACCATCATTTTCAGAGAGTGCTTTTTTACAATCCATCATACCAGCTCCACTTCTTTCACGAAGCTCTTTTACCATACCTGCTGTAATATTTGCCATTTTTCAGTTCCCTTCATCTTAAAATTTAAATTTATGCGCTAGCTGCTGCTTTTTTAACTTCTTCAGCTTTTGTTTCTTCATCTGTTACTGTTTCTTCAGCTTTTTTACCAGTGTTGTCAGCAATTGGAACTTCTGCTTTTTCACCTAAATCAGCACCAGAGGCAACAAGCTCTTTTTCCAAGCCTTCTAAAATTGCGCTAACAAATAAGTCACAATAAAGCCCAATTGCACGTGTTGCATCATCATTGCCAGGAATAGGATAGTCAATACCATCTGGATTACAATTAGTATCAATTACTGCAAAAACTGGAATACCAAGCTTGCGAGCCTCAGCAATTGCCAAATCTTCTTTATTTATATCAATCACAAATAAGGCGTCTGGAATACCGCCCATCTCTTTGATACCACCAAGAGAACGTTCAAGCTTTGCTTGTTCACGTGTCAATTGTAGTAGTTCTTTTTTTGTAAGACCTTTTGTTTTATCGTCATCTTCTAGTAGTTTATCTAAATCATGAAG
>JALTWL010000153.1 GCA_027047045.1 Micavibrio sp. | reverse complement strand
CCATGCGTCTTGCAATAAATCTTGGGTCTTCCCCGCCAACAATCATTCTTGCAAACCAATACAGCGCCGCATCTGCATCAGAGCCACGAACAGCTTTGTGCAAAGCACTAATTAAATTATAATGTTCGTCACCACCTTTATCGTAATTTATCCCCTTTTGCTGGACGATATTTTTTAGCTCTTTTGTATTTATTTTACTGTCTGGTGATAGACTTGCTAATTGCTCAACTATATTTAGTAAATATCTGCCATCACCATCGGTAATATTTTTTAAAAACTCTCTTGCATTTTGGGTAAGTGGTAAATTTATTGACAGTTTTTTTTCTGCCCGTTGAATTAGTTTTTCAAGTGCTTTGCCATCTAGGCGATTTAAAATAACTATTTGACATCTGGAAAGTAGCGCAGAATTTAGCTCAAACGAAGGATTTTCAGTAGTTGCCCCAATTAGCGTAATGGTACCATTTTCAACAACAGGTAAAAAAGCATCTAATTGCGCTTTGTTAAAACGGTGTATTTCATCAACAAAAAGCAGCGTACTTTCCCCTTTTTTTTTGCGGATTTCTGCTTGTTTGAATATTTTTTTTAAATCACCCACCCCTGTAAATATCGCAGATACAGATATAAAACTAGAATTTACATCTTGGGAAATAGCACGGGCAATACTGGTTTTTCCACAACCAGCAGGTCCCCACAATATAATAGACACAGGCTTTTTTGTCTTAGATATATTATGGAGTATTTTGTTTTTTTGAAATAAATGTTCTTGCCCGACAATTTCTTCCATATTTTGAGGGCGTAGCTCTTCTGCAAGAGGTTTTGAGCCTTGTTCATGCACAATTGTGTCAGTTTCAAATAAATTTTCTATCATAATTTTGTAATTTAGCATAAAATTTGTGCCTATAACAAATAAATACTTGACCAAGCAGCTATAAAAGGCTATTTTCCGCCTATTCCTGAGAAAGTGGGTGCGTTGATGAAGACGACATTGATTCTCCCCGCCTAATATTTGGGTTTTAGGACTATCGGGACAATAATTTAACTAATAAATGGAGTAAGTAAAATGAGTCAAAAACGTCCAAATGCAAAATATAAAATAGACCGCCGTTTAGGCTGTAACCTTTGGGGGCGTCCAAAAAGCCCTTATAATAAACGCAACTATCCACCAGGTCAACATGGGCAAATGCGTCATGGTAAACCAACCGATTATGGTATTCAGCTATTTGCAAAACAAAAGCTAAAAGGTTACTACGGTAATATTGGGGAAAAGCGTTTCCGCCGCTATTATGATGAGGCCGTTCGCCGTCGTGGAGATACAGGTGAAAATTTAATTGAGATTTTAGAGCGTCGCTTAGATGCAGTTGTTTATCGTATGAAATTTGTACCAACAGTATTTGCAGCACGCCAATTTGTTAATCACTGTCATGTGCTTGTAAATGGTAAAAGGGTAAATATCCCATCTTATAATATAAAAGATGGTGATGTGATTGAAGTGCGTGAAAAAGCTCGCCAATTACCAATGGTATTGCAAGCAATTGATAGCCCAGAGCGTGATATTCCAGAATATATGGATGTTGACCATAAAAAAATGAAAGGAACTTTCCTAAGAGCGCCAACATTAGAAGAAGTTCCATATCCAGTTAAAATGGAACCAAATTTGGTGATTGAGTTTTATTCACGTTAATTATAATTTAAATATGAATATTAAAAGGCGACTTTTTATAGTCGCCTTTTTTATGAATATTTATAAATATTGTTATTAAAAATAAAAAGAAAGATTAACAATATATAGCTATATAAAAAAATCAGCTGCATGGATATAAACCCAGCAGCTGATTGAGGGGAGATAACTTTAGTTTAATAAAAATTATGATTTAGAGCTATTGTCAATACCAAAGCCAGAAAAACGCTTTTTGAAACGCGCAAGCTGTCCACGCTCTAGTAATTTTGCTTGCCCACCTGTCCATGCAGGATGGGTTTTTGTATCAATCTCTAACTTTAAAACATCGCCCTCTTTACCCCAAGTGCTGCGAGTCTTAAATTCAGTACCATCAGTCATAACAACTGTAATTTCATGGTAATCTGGATGAATATCTGCTTTCATTTTTATACAATCCTTTAAGTTTTTTAAATAATCTCAATGCCCAAGCATGGATTCATAGCCTATTTTTACTATTCTGACAAGTATTTTTTATAAAAAAATACAATTTTTAGTGTTAATTCTAATTCAATGAGGCGATATTTTAGGTCTTCTGGGGGCTTTTTTTCCCTTTGCCCATCTCTCTAAAACATCCCCCTTTTTGGTAACTAAAGCATTTGCCACAAATGATGGCATTGTTATAAGTATAAAAGCTACTAACGCTCCAAATGTTGCTCCCTTTTTTAAACTTGCATCTGATACTTGCAAAGCGTCATCTGTGCAAGAGTTAATCTTCATACTGTCTTCATATTTTTTTTGACATTCTCTTAAATTATCACTATCAGGTGTATCTTTGTAACCAAGAGTTTTAAATCCTATAATATTTTCTTCAAAATCTTCAATTAGCTCTCCTGCCATATCTTCTGATAATTTTGGTTCTTTTTGTATATCACGGGCAAATATTTCAGCTAGTTGTATAATTTTGTTCCATTTTACCTTTTTTTCTAAATTAGTTTCATAATTATCCCTAGCGCTCATTTCTTGCAATGAACTGGTAATATATGCTATATCCGCCTCTTCGGCATGGGGATTATATAAGCTGTTATATTCACTTTTCATTTGCTTTAGCTGTTCTAAAACCTCATTATATTGTTGGGCAATTACTTCTTCATTTTCAGCGCCAACATCACTGTCAAATATTGTAAGCGCGGTAGGAACCCCAAGCACTACTGAGTAAAATGCCAACAAAACTGCATTAGCGCCCCAAAAATCTAAACCAATACCTTCTGGACAGTCTTTTGGAGTATTTTCCCAATAATCCAATATTGCCTTTGCAAATTTTTTCTTTAAATCCATTTTTATTCTCCCTCAATAACAAAATTATGTTAGCCATTATAGAGGAGTAGCCCGATTATGTCAAACATTTTATTAACATATTCTTTTATCTAATCTATCATCCATAATCCCAGTTGGTTCTTGATGGATTAAAACTTCGGCATTTTTAAAATTTTGATAAATTATGGTTTCTATTTCTTCTGTAATGTCATGAGCTTCTTTTAATGATAGACTACCTTTCATCTCTAGATGAAATTCTATAAAAACTTGCTGACCTGTATTTCTGGTTCTAAGGTCATGTATATTATCAACTTTTTTATGATTTTTAACTAATGAAATTATTTTCTTGCGTTCATCTTCTGAAAGTTCCCTATCCATCAATACATCATAGGCAGATAGCCCAACATTTTTAGCTCCTCTTAATAATATTAAAACAATTATTGCAGAAAATATTGGATCAAAATATTTCCAGCCTGTATAGCTTGTTAAAAATATAGCTAAAATCACCCCTAAATTCATAAATAAATCACTTTTGTAATGTAGGTGGTCGGCATCTATGGCAATAGATGCTGTTTTTTTAACTACATATTTTTGAAAAATGACCAGTGCCAAAGTAAGCAAAATAGATACCGTCATAACAACATAGCCTATTTCTGCCTGTCTTATATCTTGCGAATGAATAAATCTATGTAATGTTTCATATGATAAAAAAATTGCAGAGCCAAAAATAAACATAGCTTGCCCCATTGCAGATAACGCCTCTAATTTACCATGTCCATATCTATGTTGTTTATCTGCAGGCTCCATTGCATGTTTAACACTTAAAAAAGTAATAATAGAGGCTAATATATCTATGGTAGAGTCCATCAATGATGATAAAACACTAACCGAATCTGTGGCTAAATAAGCAAACAGTTTAATTGTAATTAAAATAGATGCAACACTAACACTGGCAATTGTTGCCATATATTTTAGCCGATTATTCGCATCTATGTCAGAGTTGCTTTTTTTATTATGAATAAAGGGATTTGCAATACTCATTGATTATATTCTTCTGTTTTTATTTCTTTTTCTATTAGACTTTTAAGCGCATCTCTTTCAATATTTTTGTAGCCTTCTTTTGAACTATCTTTGACATTATTAAGTATTTTTTCTTTTAAACTCTCTGCTTTATTTGATGTTTTTTTAGATATATCATTATCTTTGCTGTCAGTTTTTGTGCTGTCTTTGTTATCAACTATTTTCTTGATAGTTTCTTTACTGCTTTGGAGTATATTATCTTTGGCAAAATTGACTGTATATTCCAAAAGTGGTACAGATTTTGAACTTTCAAGCCATTTAGGCCTTTGTCCGTCATCACTAACAAAAAGACTAATTGGCATATATAGCAAGACAACAAGGATAATTCCTCTAAATAAACCAAACAATGCCCCCAAAGCTCTATCTAAACCGCTTAGCTCTGATTCTTGTACTAAATTTGATACATACATATTCAAAAGAGCAAGCGCAATAAACGCAAGAATAAAAACCACCCCATAAGATGTAACAATTGCAAGCAAATCAATAGGAAGATCAAATTTCCAAACTGGTAAATGTGTTATTTCCTCAGATGGTGTTTTGTCTAATTTTGACGCAGCCCAATTTGTAAATTGCCCAGAAAAAAATCCTTTGAATACGCCCCCTGTAAACCATGTAATTACAAC
>JALTWL010000152.1 GCA_027047045.1 Micavibrio sp. | reverse complement strand
ACTTCTTTTTATTGCGTTATTTATACAAGTGACTTTTGGACCTGAACTAAGACTTAGAGAATTTGGGTGGTGGTTAAATGGTTTTAGTCTAGGTTTGTTAACACTTTTGGTAAATCAAAAAAAAAAAAATGAAAAAACATGAAGGAGGTGAGAAGTGATGTTGATTAGTGAAATAAAAGATGCTGTTGTTCTTACAAGCTATAAAATCCTAAGCAAAACCGCTTTTAATACACTTAATCAAATTTTCATAGAGAAGGCTAAACCAGACAAAGACTACTTAATTAGAACTCTAACTCTTTCCAAACCAATCCAAATTTGGATTAAGGATAAAACTGCAGATATAGACTACGAGATTTATGTAGAAGAGGTTGCTCATGATGGTTCAACACTTTTTCTCAAAGGTCAAACATATTTGTTGTATGATATAGAAAATGAGTATGATAAAATAGGGACACACATTAAAGATAAAGGAGTAATGGTAATAGGCTTGGTGATATAAGTGTCTAAACCAGAACCTTTAACAAAAGATAAAGTATGTGAATTCTATTTAAAAACAGTGAACTGGCTTAAGAACGAGCTTGGTATCTATAAAAATAACATAGTAGAACAAGTGTTATTATTCAAAGCTGTTAAAGTTGGGGACATTGAATCAGCAGTGGAATGGTTACTAAAAGAACTTGAGAAAGAACTTTGTTTAGAAGCCCCTCACTGTGAAGGTAATAATATGCCTTGTGAGAAGTGTAAAGCTATTGTAAAAACCAAAGACCTAATCAAACAAGCTTTTGAGGGGGTGTTGAGGTGATTAGAAAAATAATCCAAAAAAGAGGTATGAAAATTTATAACAACATAAAAGATGAGGACTTAAAAAATCTTGTTGGAGAACTATTAGCTCTTAATGAGGATAGGGTTTTGCAAAATCCAGAAACTCATGGGGCAAAAGAAATACTAACACATGGTTTTACCATAAACCAATTGAAGTGGATTCAGAATCTTAAGAAAAAATTAGGGGTGTTAGATGAATGAATAAAAAACTAATAGAAAAAATTAGTAAAGAGATTGCAAAAGAAATTTACTTTAGATTATTGTTTGAAAAATACAAAAGAGAAATTGAAAGATTGAGAAAATGAACCTTAAACAACTAATCAAAAAATACGGGCATGAAAACATCAACTTACTTTGTTATCTCTTTATCAAACACTATAAACCAAAAGAAATTTGCAGGAAATTTGGCTACGACGAGCAGATGGTTAACGAAGTTTATCAAGCATGGAAAAGAGAAAAAGATTTGATTGAAAAATTATATAAGGGGAGAGAATGAGCAAAGAAATAAATCCCGCAGTCGTGATTATTTACACAATTCTGGCCTTCTTGGTAATAACAGGACTGTATATTTTTCAAACAAAATTAATTGAGGAATTTCCAATATTTGGTTATTCTAAAGAGGAGTTGATGGGCAGAGCTTTATACTGTAATAATGTTTTATGCCCAGAAAGGGGGTATGAGTATGGAACATTTGGAATGATTGAAAAACAAGAAGTTTGTTTTTGCGGTAATGCAAGCGAGGGTGGATGGGTTCAGGAGGCATATTTTAATTATCAATAATTTTTAAGTCTAAAAATAAATATTATATTGTGATAATCAAATATGTTGGTTCTAAGTGGCGTTTGGCACCGTGGATAATTTCCCATTTTCCAAATCATAGAGTTTTTGTAGATGTTTTTGGTGGAAGCGGAGCAATAATCCTAAGAAAACCCAAAAGTTATATTGAAGTTTATAATGACATAAACAGCGATTTGGTTAATTTATTTGAAATCATTAGAACCAGAACAAAAGAATTTCTTGAAAAACTTGAATTTCTATTATACAGCAGAGAATTATATGAAAAATGGAAGGAGGAATGGAAAAACAACATCAAACCAAAAGACCCATTAGAGTGTGCTTTAAGATTTTTTCTTCTTATGAACGGGCATTTTTCTGGGAAATGGTTAGGTAGCTTTTCATATATGAGAGCTAGACCACCTGAATTTGCCAATAGACACGAAAAAATAAAATTTTTTGCAAGAAGATTCAAATCAGTTATAATAGAAAATCTTGACTATAAAGAGTTAATACCAAAATACGACTCTCCCAGCACACTATTCTATTGCGACCCACCCTATGTAATACAAAATAATCTAAAAGACTATTATGAAAGCGGAGATGCTTGGGATTTAAGAGAACATGAAAAACTCTCAAAAGTCCTAAATAGTGTTGAAGGCTATGTTTGCTTGAGTTATTATTGGTTCCCTCAATTACAAGAATGGTATCTTGATAAGGGCTGGTATATTAGGAAGAAATCAGTTATAGTAAGTGTAAAAGGAATAACTAAAATAGACCCATCTCCCAGACCTATAAAAGAAGAACTCTTGCTAATGAATTTTGATCCAGATAAAGTCAACAAATTTGTAAAATCAAGAATAAAAATATTGTTTAGAATAGAAGTATGAAAACAAAATGTGATTTGTGTGGCATGCCCGTTAAAATTGTTGGTAGACTTTATGTTACAAATTTTGGCAAATCAAGGCTACATGTTTGTAAAGAATGCAAGAAGAACTATTTGCTTAAGAGATTTATTTAACAAATTTCCATAAAGTAGTGTTCAATTTCGCATTTTTAACATGCTTCTTATAACTTCTTATATCCTCTTTTTCTAATACGAACACATATTTAGCTTTTGCTCTCATACTTTTACCTAAAAGTAAGTTGCCGTTAAATATATAAATAATTGTGTTTATATACAAATTATGTTAGTCAGAAAGAAAATCATATATGAAATTTCCACTGAAGAACTCCTAAAAAGATTTAGAATAAAAGGAGATGTTAAGCAAATCACTTATGACGAGAAAACGAACACTCTAATAATTGATATTGAGAAAATAAAAGAACCAAGAAAGAAACAACAAGCACCGCCCACTTCTTAATTTTTTACCTAAAAGTCTCTCGGTTAAATATATATATATGAAGCAACAAACAAATTAATGTGAAAGCAAAAGTTAGCATAGAAGAAATCTACAAGCACCTCAAAAAACTTTTTGGTTCTTCTGAATTCACGAGAAACGCTGGAGTAGAAGCAATAAGAAAACTTTACTACGAAAAAACAGGCGAACCATGTTCAACTCCAATAGCATATGATAAAATAAGATTCTTAGTTGAAATCGGCTTAATAGAAACAAAAGATGGGTTTTTGTTTAAAATAAGTGATAAAGATGGAAGAGTGGAAAAAAGCGGTTAAAAGAAGCAAAATTCCCAGGTTGCCTTGGAAAAAAATTTTAGGCAAAACTCTAACAGAGTTTATAATTGAGCAGAAAAGCTTGGGAAGAACCAAAGAGGAAATTTCCCAAATCCTTTGGCAAATCCTAAAAACAAAAGAAGATATTTTAAGAAGGTTTGGTTTTACTTTAGAAAAAGCATTTGAAAATGCAAAAATAAGCATAGGGGCAAGATTTGCGGAAAGTGAAAAGGAGTTTGAAATTTTAGTTAGGAAAGGCTGGTACTATTTCAAGGCAAAAGTCAGAAAATTTCCATCTGGAGATAAATTTATCTATTTCCCCCTAAACGATTACAAACCCGGGGATATAGTTATCGTAAAAGTTAAAAGAGGGAAATAATGCTCAAACTTATAATATATACAATATTTAGCTTATGGTTTTCTTTATCGCTTTTATTAACAAATTTCAATTTTTACAGCTTCTTAGCGGGTTTTTTAATCGGTTTGATCCCAGCATTTATAATTTACCACTACTATAAACAAGAAAAAAGGAAGAGGTGGGTACCTTGGCAATACAAGACCTATTAGATTTGATATATGAGAACAACATGAAAAACCAAACCAAAAGAATAGCCTTGAAAATAATAATAGAGAATTCAGATTCAACTCTTGGAACACCTGTAGTAGAACTTCAAAACTTGCTTAAAAAAGAAATAGGTGGAAGTGCTCCAAGAGTGTTTTATCAAGTAGTTAACAGACTTAAAGAACTTGGTATTGCTAAAATAAAATGGAACTATGACCTTGACACAGGCAAGCGTTATAAAGCTGTGGTCTTAACTCCAGATGTTTTTGAATGGAGAGTTAGAAATAAAATAATAAAAATACTAAAACGATAAGTGATATTATGTTAAATCAAAAAGAAAAAGAAGGTCTGTTTGAAAAAATTATGAACTTAGTTGATTTTGTTGAAAATTTCCACGATGCCAGAAAAAGAAGGTTGGCTTATTATTTTTTATTCACATATTTTAAGAAAAAGTATGAGGAAGAAGCCCTCGTCTGACCTTACGAATGATGAAAAATTTTTGCTGACCTTACTTTACACTTAAATGAAATTTCCTCTTAAATTTCCAAAAATTCATGGTTTGCTACTTTACACTTAAGTGTTATCCTATGATTGTTTTATCCCCATCATACACTAAAAGAATTTTGTTTCAATTACTTTACACTTATCTGTCATAGCTTTTAGATAAATATTTTATAAAGAGTTAGCAAATTTGTAAACAGAAATTTCCCAAAAGGTGTAAAAAATGGCAAACGAAAATATTTGGGATTTTGTTGTTGACGGACTCTTCGTAACATACATAGTAACATTACTAGGAGCTATAGCAGCTACGACTAACACCTTCAACGCACTATTGTTCGGTATCTTCGGCAGTACAGTTGAAACACAACTCTCAGGATATAACTATTCCTGGGTACCAAATCTCCAAAGCGTCTTGGATAAATCAGCAGAGTTGTTGCTAAAAGTAAGCGAAACAAACATAACAGTATACCCAATCGGCCAATACATTATAATGTTCGTATTGTTCCTAGGAAGCATACTAGGAATATTCGCTTACGCTATGAGAACAATAAGAAGCGTAAGGAGAGCATTACCAGAAGTTGGCCCAGCAACAGTCGGCTAAAATCAATAAAAAACATAAAATTCCCACACCCAACTTTTTTCTTTTTTTAAACTAAAATAATTTAAATAAAAGCATTATAACATAAATTATGGCAATTAGAAGGCAAAATGTTTACTTCGGTCCCAATTCGGTTCTAAAATTAAAAGCTAATGGTAAACTTGATACAGGAAAAGAATTTTTGCGTGTAATGTACGCATTATTTGCGGATTTTTTAACCGGACCATATGTATTAACCCACTACGAAACTTCCAGAGGAAACCCATTACTAACAAAAGGTACTGAAAACTTACTTAATGGTCGTGTTAGAGTGCTTCATTTTCTACTAAACAATCGTTTAGGTGGAAAATATAAACATCTTGAACAACTAATTAGCAAAATTTCAAAAATTCTGCTAAAAGATAAGAAAAAAGCAAAAGAAATTATTGAAAAATTTGCAGAAGAAACAAATACTTTACAAGAGTGGACAGAAATTTATAACAAAATACTACAAAAAAAGAGAATGGGCATCATAAGGTGGTAAAATGCCTGTAATCCTTCCAGCATTTATTGGTGCCGGCCTTAGTGTTGGTATTGGAGGATTAGTTAGAAGCTTAAGTGGGGATAAAAACCCCTGGGAACCTCATGAGGTTTTAACCGATGCTGTAGTTGGTGCTATTGGTGGAGGCACATATGGAGTAGCTTCCAAACTCATAGGCCCGGGAGCTTCTGCAGTAAGTAATATTTTAAGAGAAGGTACAAGATGGGCAATATCAACAGGAGTGGCAGATGTTGCTGAAGATTTTATAAGACATGAAATTTATAAAAGCCCGCTTGCCCCGGAAGATGTAAGAAAACAAGAAATGAATGTCAAACCAGAAATAAATATAGAGGAATTGACCGTAAGCGTCCCACTTGCATTTGGAACAGGTGCAGTTTTAAAAGGTGTTGGAGAATTAGTAAGAGCAGGAAAAATACCTGTACCAAAATTAGGCAAAGTTTCTTCTGGTGAGGAAACATGGGCAGGTCTATATGTTGAAAAAGGAGAACAGGCAAAACCAATTATTGGTCTAGTAAAGCAAGGCTCAAAAATAAGACCTGTTAGAAATTTCCAATTTTCAAAAGTATCTCCTGGGTATGAAATGAAAAGCCCAATAGAAACTTATCTGGCTAAGCAGGCAGTTGAAAGGATAAAACCAACAAAACTGGATTATTTGCCTGGAAGAGCATTTAAAAGGGTATATGAAATTGAAAAAGCAGTTGCCAAATCTCCAAAAAACCTCAAATATATAGCAACTAAAGAAATGGAAGATTTTAAAAATGTTTTAAAACAAGCCCCAAGATTTAAAGACATAAGCGATGATGTTTACGACTTCCTTATTGCCCAAACAAAAAAAGGAAAAATTAAACAAGTATTTGGTAGTGTTGCTCAAAAAATCCAAATGGGTAAAGAAATGTCAAGAGAATTACACGATATTGATGTTGTTTCTTCCAAACCAGAGCAAATAGCAAAAGAATTTGTTAAAAGACTAAAGCCGAAATTGGGAAATACTATAAGAGTAAATCCATCAGATCCCTCAATAGTTGAAAGGAAAATAGGAAATGTTTGGAAAAAATTAATTGAATTTAAACCTTCAGCATCTTCTTATAGTTTGTTTGGAAACGAAAAATATGTTTATCATGGGTTTAGACCCGAGTACCCTGCAAAAACAAAAGAAGGTCTAAGAATAATGAGATTGCCAGAACAACTAATAAGAAAAGGCGGTAGCATAACGCAAATTAAAGAATATGGATTATCTCCAGAGAGACATAGGTTAAAAGATATATACGACTTTATAGAAATAGCAAAATACTACGCAAAAAGAAGCGAGAATTTGGGATATAAAGATATAGCAAATTTCCTCAAAAAGCAAATTTCCCTACTTGAATCAAATATTAGCCCCGAGTTGCGTAGAAAAATTCTTAATCAAATAGGTAAAAAAATTGTTGAAAATACAGAGAAATTTGTTATATATAGCCCAAAATATGGCTACACTTATGTTTCTCCATATTCGCTATTTGCAAGCATAATACCATCTCTTAAGTATTTAAGGAAAGAAAAATCAAGCGAACCCCCATCTAAGCAAGAACCAAAATCTAAATATGATTATGAAAGCAAATCTCCTCAATCTTCAACATCAATATACGAATCTCCATCAACATATTCCCCACCATCGGAAATTTCCCCACCATACCCATCAACAAGTAAACCTCCAAGTGGTTATTCAACATATTCCCCATCATCAACTTCTGCCCCACCAAGCACTTCAAGCCCTCCTGGCAGTTCAACAACTCAAATTTTACCTCCAGAGGCACCCACACTAATACCCACTTTAAACCTTGATGTAGAAAATAATATATTTGGAGAATCTTCATATAATACTGTATGGATTCCAGAAATTTGATTGATTTACAAAAGAGGAAAGCTATAATCCAAACAAGAATTTTTGCTCAAAATCCGGAAGAAAAAATAAAAAAAATAAAAGAATATTACGAAAATCTAATAAAACAAATTCAATCTCAGCAACAGTACCCAGTTTCCACTCAAAAAGTCGTTATATATAAAACTCCAGCACCTGAAATAACACTTCAAACCCCATCAATTGATACAAACCCAAATGTTAATATTGATATTATAAAACCAGAAAATTATGTTAATCTTGCAGTTAGAAAAGCACAACAAGAAGCTACTAAGAAATTTGTTGAACAAAAACTTTCTCAAATTGAAGAAGCAATAAAACAACAAGAACCCACCCCACTTGATAATGTAATACAAACTGGCCAACAAATATTCTCAAGCTTCCTTGATACGGCCAATAAAGTTGCTCAAAAAATCATAGAATTCTTCAAAATATAACATTAAATATTAAATAAGCAAAATATATACATAAATTATGGCTCTACTAAACACTCTTATCTTCATAACTCTAATAATTATAGGAACTGTCATTCTTTCTGGAATTGTTTATTCGCTAATAAGTCCATTCTACAGGCTTACTTTTCTAACAGTTGGACAAGTTAACACGCAATTTCAAGCAGAACTTGATAATTTAGCTCAAAACAACCCAAACGCTAGTACATTATTAACAAATTTCACTCCAACAATAAAAAAATACGAACAAAAAACTATTGAGACCGCAATACAAACAGAGCTATTTTGGTTACTCGCGGGCATAATTGGGTTTATAGTTGCTGTAATATTTTATACTGCATGGACAGAGAAAAAATCAAAAAATAAAATTAGGTGAAACTATGAAATTAAAAAACATCATAATCTTTATGCTTTTGTTTAATGCATTCTTTTTTCTACTCATTTCTGGAAGCAAAGCACAAACAATTTACAACTACTATATAGATGATAACCTTGATGTTTGGGTTAAAGTTGATTTAATACCAGCAAGTGGCACAAAAACAATATATGTCATAAAAGAAGCTGGCTACACTCCAGATGGTAATGCTGTATTTGAATTTTTTGATGATTTCAACGATGGTGTTATAGATACAAATAAGTGGCAAGTAGTTTTCGGAAGCTGGACAGAGCAAAATGGTGTTTTAACAATAACGCAAACAGGTGGCACAGACAGACCAACAATTGAAGCTCTTGGCATTACAATTTCAGACGCAATAATTGAGTGGAGAATGAGAAGAACAAACAATGGTGGTAGTGACGGCAATTGGATGGGAATAATTGCAAGGAAGCAAACATCTACAACAACTTATGATGGCTATCTAATTTATGACCAAGATGGCACTACAAATGTTTATAATGCAAACATAAAGGTCTACAGCGATGTTGATGGAGTGCTTGGTGCTGGTGCAAATTTGTTTACTGATAATGTTTTTAGGAATTGGAAAGCAGTTTTGTATGGTCAAAACATAGATGTTTTTGTTTACGACGATGCCGGCAACCAGCTCAATAGCTTAAGCGTGACCTCAACCGCTTATGTAAGTGGCAAGCTTGCTTTAATGATACACTTAGCAGTAATTGGTGAGTATGACTGGATAAGAGTTAGAAAATATGCTCAGCAAGAACCAACAATTACAATAACTGACATGGGAAGCTATTACAAAGTTGACATAACAAACAATCTTGCTCAAGATTTGGTTAATTATCAAGTAAAATTAGATGGTGCAAGCTTAAACATTCAATCTCAAACCGAAAGCTTAAAGGTTACAGACACCCCACCAGCAACAACTCTCAGCATAACCATATCAAGTCCAAAAAACCAAACATATCTAACGAACAAAATTTACCTCGCCTTCAATGTCACAAGCCCAAGCGATACAAGTTTTTATGTTAGAGCAGAGCTTGACACAACAATAGTTTATGAAAACAACAATTATGCAAATGGAACAAACATCAACATTTCACTTCAACAATACATAAACGATGAAAAAACTTATCTTGTGTTGGTTACAGCTCAAGATAACCAAGGTGTAGCTACCAAAAATATTAGTTTTTCAACAAATCTCTATGATTTGAATGTTGAAAAGCAAAACTACTATGTTGAGCGTGGCATAATAAGAGATTATAGAAAGGGGTTAGATTTCGGAGACCAATACTATAAGAAGGTCTGCGGAATTCTAAATGGTGGTATAATTGTTTTCTCTCAATACAACATAACTAAGCTAAATGCCTCAAACCCAAATCAAATTCTTTACTCAAGCTCAATAAACTATGCTCCAACAACGGGCTATAGAGTAAGAAGCTCTTGTGTAGTTGGTGGTGATGGCTATATATACTTAACAGGTGTTGACAATAACAACAACAGAATTTTGGCAAGAGTGCAAGATACTGGCTCTGGGTTTAGCGTTGTTGCAAGTGCTCAGGCAGGAACAAGCTATGCATATGGAGACCTAATTTTCCTAAATAATTACATATATGTTATATATCAAGAATATGCAAACGACTATACAGCATATGTTTACAAATACACAAATACGATAAGCCTTGTTTCTTCAGTTTTAATCAATAATTATTACTATGATGGGAGAATTTTTTACGATGAAATTTCAAACGAAATAGTTACAATCTGGGATGATGGAGGAACAACTAACAATTATATTGTAATTTTAAGCACAGTACCAGCGGTTTTAAGGAGTGGTCAATTTTTACAAGATGGAATTTATGACATGACATATGATGAAAATTATTATTATATAGCAGGGGTAAGGTATTTTTCAGTTGGAACAAGTGGATATATCAGAGGATATATAACAAAAATGAGCAAGACCTCATTAACATCATATTGGCAAGTTGAAACAACAATCAATTCAGTAAATTATTATCCATATATAATATTTGAAGAAAATGATACAATAATGGCTCTACATTATGCTTTAATATTGACTTACAATAAAAGCTCATTACAGCTCATTAAAACATATTATCTTCAAATTTCTTCTGACCTTGCATATTACTATTCAACAAAAATCGGCAACAAGGCATATTTCTTTTACATTTCCAGATACTTTAGAGAAATTTCCGCAGACCCATACATAGAATTTTCCAACTCACAAACTCAAGTTGTAAGCTCTGTAAGATGTGGAAATTTCAATTCTCAATATGCAACAATTGAATACTATGCAAACAACTCTCTTTTTGCCTCAACTCAAATAGCATGCGACAATTCAACTCAAACCATAACTCAAAATCTAAACACAAGCTTAGAAGGAGATTTGCTCATAAATGTTAAGCTAATTGATAATGTTGAAAGAAGAAATTCACAATTAACAACTTATCATGACATAACACTACCGGAAATAAATTTAACTCTTGATGTAGGAAATTTCGGTATATACAATACAACACCAAGTCTAACATATAACTTTAGTGTATTTGATAAGTCCAAAATACTTTATTGCCAAATTTCAGAACCTTCATACAATTTCACATCTACATATCTATACCCCGATATGAACTCAATAAAAACAAGAACATTTACAGTAAAAGACGGTAAAATGATTGTTTGGGTATATTGTGAAGATCCACTAAACCAATCACAGAATTCCACCCAAGAATTTACCGCGAGATTAATTACAATTAAGCCCGTTGATGAGGAAACAGGCGTATATGATACAAACTTGTGGCTTGATACTGTCACAGGAAATCTAAGTCTTATGAGATTTGTATTAAAGGATTACCAAGAAAACATAACCCATATATACGAAAAAATAGAACCCACTCTATATGTTTATACAAAATTTTCAAACACATCAACACTCCACTTTGAGCAACATTATACTACACATAGTATATTGAACGCATACGAATTGGCTTATTCTCCAAGTATACTTAACATATGCATTAGTAAAGATTTACAGAACACAAAACAAACAGCATACTCAAGCCTTCCAATTGAAGAAGGTGCATTTGCCATAATAAGAAGCGATAGTGGATGTATAAAATCAATTAGAACTGTTAACATTTACGAAAACGCATATGGATTTGGCTTTTACACTTTACCAGGCCAATACGCTTTGTGGTATATACCAGCACCATTCCAATTTGAAAACAAAACACTCCTAGCAACTTTCTCTGGAGATACTCCAATAGTGCTTGACCTTGAAAGAGCATTATTATTAATTGTTAACGTCCAAAACATACCAATCCCTCAATTTGGAATGCTTTATATACAAAAAGTCTCAAACCAAAATGCCACATTATTTGCATACCTTACTCCTATAACGCTAAAAGAATTCTATATAAAAATAACAGACTCACAAGATAATTTACTCTATGAGCAAACTCTTTACAATTCAAAAGACATAAGAATCACATATGTTTGGCCTTCCGGCATAGATCCAAACCAAGAAATAACAGTATATTATAAAGCAACATACCCAGATGGAAGGATTGATGAGCAAACAATAATAACTACCCTCTTAGGAAGAAGAATATTGTTCACATGGTGGCAAACAGTCACTTTATTAGCTTTGCCTATGCTTTTACTATTCTTCAGACAACTTGACGAGAAAAACATACTTGTGTTTGCTATGCTTTACGTTGCCTTTTCCGCCATTATCCTGCCATATTCCGAAATAAACATGTATACACAAGCCCTTGGAATACTTGCGATAATATCTTTAATTATTTTGTTTATAATTATAATTAGAAAGGTGGTGTGATGGGAATAGTTGAACAGAGTGAGGCAATTTACAAAAAATGGTATTGGCTTATCTTAATCTTTAGCATGGTTATCACATTTACAGTAGACGCTTTATATATTGCGACAGGTGTTAACTTTTATCCACAGGGTTTGGGAACTTTCAATTGGGGAACGAAAACCTTGCAAGATGCTGTTAATACACTCCAAAAAGGCCTTAGCATAAATGTTTTAGTTGTTTTACCACAAATAATTATAAGCATAGGATTAATACTCGTTCAAGTATTAATAAACGCACTATTGCTGATAAATTGGCTAATAAGTAAAGGATTAGAGCTTATATTTTTGCTAGTTGTACTAAGTCCAGAAACTTCAACAACATTAGCAAGCATACTTGCTTGGATTTTTGAGGCTCCAATAATAATTGGTGTTGTAAGTGATTTAGGAAAGATAATTTATAACTTGCTACCTTTAAAGGGATAATTATGGTGTATGTATTTGACCCCAAACTGCCAGAATATTTTTCCAATCTTTTCCTTAATTCTTTCCACATACCAGCATCGGATTATTTAACAATAGTTATTTTTATATCCTACTTATACATAATTAAGAAATTTGGTTTTGAAAAAGCTTTACAAATAAGCCTTCCAATATTTTTGTTCGGAGCATTAATTATTTATCAATTTTTCTCAGCAGTTAGTTCGGCATCAATTTTGATTGTTTTGTTTATAATAAACGCTGTCCTATTGATAAACAAAAAAAGAAGAGGCGGATAAATATATATATAAGTTTATCTAAATATTAATTTGTATGATTGAAAAAGAAAAACAAGTTTACATTTCCACCTTCAACAAGATGAAATCCTTAACAGATTTTGACAAATTCTATGAATACTATAAAAAAGCAGTTAAAAAAGACAACAAACTTTTAGGTAAAATAAAGCATAAAGGTATTGAGTTCCAAATTTCCAGTAAAATTGACTCTGAACTACCTCCAAACATACAAGGTAAAATTATCGCCAAGATAAGAGTTGGTATATTTAAAAAACAAAAGGCACAATTTCAAATCAAGGGGAAATTTCCAGAGTTAGAAATTTCCCCACCACCAACAAACGAGGTCAAATCTGCCATGCTATTCGCAATATTTCAAATCCTTTCAAAAAAAATAATGAAAATAGGTAAAGAAGCATATAAATATTATTATGGTGGTAAATAATGGCTAACATAACAAAAACAATAAATTTCATAGTACAAACCCCAACACCTACGGAGTTGTGGTTCTGGAGTTACTTGTTACCAATATCCCTTATCGGTTTGATAATATTTTTTGTTTACTTGGCATTTATGAATAGAAAGAAACCAAGAAAAATGCTTGCATATTGGCTTTCCGCACTAATTACATTTATAGCAAGTGAATTATTATATACAGTTGCCCTAGGAATATGGTTAAGTTATGCTGTAATGAGTGCCGAAATCGGCTTAGATTATCTTGGAGATTCAGTAGCTGTTGCTGGATACGCAAATTTGCTGTGGTTTTACCTAAGATTTTTTGGCCAGTTAATTGTTTTAATTACATTTGGTGTTGTTTTGTATTATAATCTAAGTTGGGGTAGGAAGAAATATAAGGAGGCTAAAAGATGATTGAGTTAGCAGAAGCTATAAAGAAACTAATATTATTAAATTTCGTAGTTGGGTTTTTAGCTAGTGGCTTGTATCTTTACAACATGTTTACAAGCGATAATGCAATAAAAAATGCTGTCAAAAATTTCGCTTCAAAATATCCAGACGTTGTTGTTAATGACCTAAATAACCTATTATCCCCATTCTTACAGAGCAAATACTATGAGGGTATATCAACTGGCGCATTAATGACCAGTGGAGCAACTGGTCTAATGCTAACATACTATAAACTCAAGTGGAAAAAATCCATGAAAAAGTTTTTTGAGGGAGGGGAATTATGAAAGATGTTGAATGGATTCAAAAAGTTAATGAAATACTTAGCAAAAGGGAAATTTCTGTAGTGGCAACAGGAGACCCAAAAGATGCTAGAAGCGATATGGACACAGTTTTAGGTCTAATTTCCGGAAATTTAACCCTATTGTATACAATTCCCGAAACCAAAATGAAGGTATATAATTATTTAAGAGCATTAGAAAATATTTCACAACTCGCTAAGTTAATATATAATGAAATTTCTGAAATTTTGTCTAAAAGAAAAATCATAAAAATTAATAATGAAAAGTATTGGCTCGTTGGAGACACAATCCTAAAAGAAGAAGAATTTAAAATGATTAAAGAAAGTTATATTAATGTTATGGAAGCTTTCAGAATGCTTGCAAGAAGAATATTGAATATAATTCTTGCAGGTGTTGATGTTAGAGCATATGATGAAAGTTTGCGTGGTTATTTCACACCTCAAATAATGCCTCAACAAACGCCCCAAACTCCACAATATGAAGAATATAACAAACAACAATATGGAGGTGGTGCTGTGTGAAGGATTACTTCCCCATAATAGTCATGTTGATATTTGGGATTTATGCAGTCTTTATAGTAACCATATTTTATTTGCCTTTAATGGTTTCTGGAATTCTCGGAGCTCTCATTAGCTTGGGCACAGCGTACTTTATTGCTTACAAACTGTCTCCTAAGTATGAGAAAAACATATTTGAAATAGCAAAGGAAACAGGCAAAACTATTGCCCAGGTTTTCGTACCGCCTAACAAGGTCTATATGTTTCTTGCAGATAAAGATCCCGCAACAAAAAAAGTTAGCCTAAAGATAACAAAAGAAGGAAAAAGCGAAAAAATCTCATGGAATTTGACTCCAAATCAAGAATTCTTTTTAGAAGTTCCTGAGGGTAAAATTGAAAAAACTCTTTCTATTTGGGATATCATTAATCGTGGTACCCTTGTTTTACAAGACCCAATAAAGCAAATCTTTAAAATAAAGCCCTATGATGTTGAACTTGTTATGTTTGTATTTCCAACAGAAGTATTGACGCAGGAGCAACTAAAAGCATTAAATCTTGAAAAAGTTGCCGAAGATGTGGAAAAAATAAAAGAACAAGATTCAAACAATCCCAACAGAGCAATTGAAAAAGAAATAAAGGTTCCCGTCTACAGTCCAATCCCATACGCTCTGTCAAGCGATATTGTAAATCATATATCCGCAAAACATAGATTTAGTACAATAGCAAACATTCTTGAACAAACAAAATCCCTGCTTAGACAGGCAGACCAAACAATTTCAGTAATGGGAGGCAGTAGCTTATCTTGGCTAAAAACCTTAATGCAAAATAGACAAGCATTTATGACTCTTGTTGTTGTTATAATATTCTTCCTCATAATGCTCTTTACAATACCAATACTTAACAATATCGTATCGGGGTTTGCTCAAATGACTACCCCAACAAACATACCTACTTTTAATAAAACATTTCCCTAAATGATAATTATGGCAGAAAAAGAACTTTCATTTGAAAGCAGAATGTATTTAAGTAACTTATTCCTTTATAGTTTTTGGCAGAGATATGAGGAATTAGTTAATGCTGTTAGTAATTATATAGCTAAGTTTAACGAACTCAAAAATCCATTTCGTTTTGGCCTAAATGGTTTAAAAGAAACCCTGGTTGACACAATAAAAAGAAATTTGGGTAATGTTGTATTTGTGTTAGAAACAATACTGAGCGAAACCGGAGAAAACAAATATCAAAAGGAGCTACAAACCCTAAAAGTTATATATGATAAAGAAATTGTTTTTAAGTCAGAAATTTCTCTTGCAACATTAAAAAAGATACAAGAACTCTTAAGCAAAATTGCAGGACATTTACTCCTAAAAGGCAGTATTGTAATGACTCCATCACAACAAAAGTCATTTTTAGGAATATCCCAGCCCAATATAGATAAAGAATGGGGAGGTTACTATGAAGAAGCTTGATGTTGATTGGTGGACTAATGTAAGTGTTGTTTATAAAACACTTAATAGGAAATTTCAGGAACATTCTAAGCTTGGGTGGTGGATAAGAAGGAAATATAAAACAACTCAAGCATTAAAAGATGTTTGGATTGAACCAAAAGAATTTATAAAGCTAACATCTGAAGTTATGCTTAACAGAACGGGCATTCTTGATATGGATTTCTGGCTTTTAACATTTGGTTACGAGGGTAGTGGAAAATCAAGCATTAACCTAATGCAGTATGCTACAATATCAAAAATGCTTAATAAAAATCCAAAATCAAATATAAAAAAAGACTTAATATTTATGCAGAGTGAGTATGCTCAAGCAGTTTACCTATTCTCAAAAAATAAAGTTTTTGAACACCCCATTCAAATAGATGATGCCCATTATGTTTTTGGAAAATATCTCGGCCAAACAAGCGAGACACAATCAACACTTCAACTTGCCAGATTTGTTAGAGACCAACAAATAATACACCTTTTAAATACCCAAGTACCACAACAACTCTTTACGGACATTTGGAATGAGAGAGTTAATGTGTATCAATATTGTTTTTTTGTTGATAGAGTTGATGGGAATATAATTGTAAGTAGAGACCTTTATGTAGCGTGGTTTGATGAGCGTGAAACACAAAATGTAAAAGAACTTAAAGATGTTAGAAGGCCACTCTTCTGGGAAAATTTGCTTTCAAAGTCAAAACCTCTTGCATTAACAAGGTTTGATGTGTTGTTTAAACCTTATGAAGAAATTTATTTAGCATATAAAATAATAAAAAGGTTTTACAAGCAGTTCTATGCTTTAACAAGATATTTTGGCATATCAAAAGGCCATCATTTTGAAACTCTTTACAGAATGCTTCACGATTTTAGCTTCGTTGAAAAGGGAAGCAAGGAATTTCTCAGAATAAATGATTACCATATAAACAGCATGCCCGAGCAAACAAAAAGGAAATTTCTTGAGAGTGGTATTCTTGTTAAAGATCCACAATACCAAACAGCAAAAAATCCAGAAGGTTATGGTTTATTTGAAGAGTTGCTGGAGTTGGCATATAAACATAAAGAAGTTATACATTTGCGCTCTGGGATAAGAAGTATTGGATTTAGAAAAGTACTAAACAAAATAAAAGAAGATTTAATATTGGAAGATGTTGTTGAAACCCTTATTAACATATCAAAAACAAAAGAAACTTTATATCTACAAGATGTTGTTAATATTTTAAAACAAAAGAAACTTAAAGAAAACATTATTAAAAAATTGGAAGAAAAGGGCTGGCTAATAATAAATCCAAAAACAGAAGAAGTTATTGTTGCTCACGAATTATGAAAGGTTTCAGGTTGGGCCAGTTGCTTTCATAATTCAAGGCCGGTCCACCCTCATCATTAACCAAATTTTCATAAAACCTTCTCAAACCATTTACTATGTTTTATCTTTTTATCTAAAAGTAAAGCAGGAACCTTGCTTATCTTTACAAGTGGAAGATTGTATTTTTTTGATAATTTAAGCATCATAACATGGGCATCGTATGGTTTATACCCTAGACTAATTAAGTCTCTTATTGTTATTATCTTTTTTCCCTCTTGTAGAAATTTCTTCAATATCATTTTTTATCTATAATATATACTCTTCCAATTTTTTTATATGATACGAGACCTTCAAGTATCATGTTCTTGACTGTTAGATAAACTCCTGTATAATTTCTTCCCAGTTTTTCCGAAATTTCCTTTATCGTTAATCCAGATTCCTGCTCAAGCAATTTTAAGATTTCTTTTCTTATTTTTCTCATAATTTATTTATATAAAAAATGATATATAAATAATTAATGAGTTTGGATTTAATACTTTTAGATAAAAAGAAAATTAAAACAAAATTTTTAATTTTAGATATACTTTTTAAAATTGATAAGGGATATCTAACTGCAGAAATTTATAAAATGCTTGGTTTATCCCCACAGAGATTTAGATATTATTTAAACAAATATTTAATAGAAAATGAACTAATTGAAAAAGAGTATAGAACCCTTGGGGGGGTAAAATATAAGCTCACAGAAAAAGGCGAGAGAATTAAAAAATTTTTCATACAGTATGGGAAGCAACTGGAAAGTGGTTACATTCGTTTACACCATATAATATTTAAAATACCAATCATTAAACATGGCCAAATTTCCGCACAAAAAATATGGGAAACGAAAAATATTATCTGGTACTATAACAATTTCAACAAAAATGTGAGCTATAAGTGGAACCATTCAAACCTCTTTGTTATGGTAAAAAGCATTTATTCAAACAACATTTCAGAAGCAATCAACACCGCAAGAACACAAGTTGACCATGTCGTTGAGTTTCTTGAGTCAAAAGGCTTCAAATTTGATAAATCAAAAATAGAAATTTCCCGCAGACCGCACGTTGCCATAATTGACCCACATATAAATGAAATTTCAAAAACCATATTTGACGCTCTAAAGCTTGAAGCATCTAGTGAAGAATCAAAAATAGATGCTTCAGAAGGTTTTGGAGAATATGAAATCGTTGGAAAAAAAGAAGACATGAATATGTTGGATCTAACAAAGTATGTTGAGACTGCCCAGAGGTTACCACAAAAAGTGGTGCAACTTGAAAACGATTTAAACATAATAAAGAATGAATTGATACCAGCAATTCATGAATTAAGCAAACAAATTAAACTCCACTTAGAAGCTACAAAAGAATGGAAACAAACAGCATCAGAAATTAGAGACGCTTTAAAGAGGCTTATTGAAGTTTTAGATAAAAAATAGAAAAAATATATAAAAATTAAATCATAAATTTCATATATGCCTTATGTAATTTATGTTGTTTGCCCCAAATGTTATAATGAACAGATAACAACTTCTTTTAAACAAAAAAGATGTGTATATTGCGGACATTCGTTTATTATCTTTCCACAAAATTCCCGACCAAGAATATCCAGAATTGAGGGAAATATAAAAGAATTTCAATTAGATTATTTGAGGTGGAAAAATGGTAAATGAAGCTTTAGTAATACTCAGTAAATTTGAAAAAAGAAATTTCTTTTTTCTTTGGGAATTCTATTATCATGCAAGAAAACTTGGTTTAAGCGTTAAAAGGTCAAGAAAAGCTTTAGCGTGGCTTTTTAGAAACGAATATGTAAGATGGCTTGACCCCTATAGGGTAATTGAAATTTTGAAATTTCCCAAAATTTCTGAAAACATTCAAATAAAAAAATATAATCCTTTGGAAACTGATTCAAGTTTGGATAATTATATTTAAATATGAGTTTTTATAAAATAATTATTATGAAGTCCAAAGCTAAAACGAACATACTTTTTATATATGCTCTTATACTTCTTTTTATTGCGTTATTTATACAAGTGACTTTTGGACCTGAACTAAGACTTAGAGAATTTGGGTGGTGGTTAAATGGTTTTAGTCTAGGTTTGTTAACACTTTTGGTAAATCAAAAAAAAAAA